>JAISII010000146.1 GCA_031262125.1 Oscillospiraceae bacterium
GTATAGCCCAAGCCGTCCAGCATACCGGCGGCAATGCCGATAACATTTTTTGCCGCTGCACCAATTTCGCTGCCTATAAGGTCGGTGCCGTAATAAAAGCGGATTAAATTACTTGTAAACGCTTCAACCAGCTTGCATTTAACTTCCTCATTTTCGCTGTCAATAACCATACAATTCGAGATTCCCTTAACATAATCCTGCGGATGCCCGGGGCCAACCCACACGGCAACGGGGGTTGTTTGCGGGTCTGTAAATTCGCCCACAACACTGCTAAGCCGCAGCCCTGTGTCGGCTTCAATACCCTTCATGCAAAGCACAATTGTTTTGCCTTTTAAATTATGCTTGCTGATTTCGTTTTTAAAATAACCACGCAGATGCTGTGCCGAAATTGAAATCACAATAACCTCGGCGTGTTCTATTGCGGCTTTGTGGTCGCCGGTTACCTTAATACTGTCGGGATAGACCAAATAATCGTTTTTATGGTATGTATAAAGCTGTTTAAACTCGGGTGCATCTGCCAACCCGCACGAAATCACATCGTTGCCGATTTTATCTAAATACCATGCAATGCAGCTGCCCCAACGCCCCAAACCTAAAACAGATATTTTCATGTTTATTACCATATGCCTTTCTTGGTAATTTTAAAAACAAAAACCGATTGACCGTAAGGCTGTTAATCATAACCTGCCCACAAAAATGACAGGTGGGTGCCTCCCTTAAGCTTTAGGCTCCCTTCCTCGGCAAAACGCCGGAGGTCTGCACACGGCACAAGGAGTCCGGCCCCCGATTAAACGATTGTAGGGTTATTTTACAACCATACACGGGTCAATCAGTTTTAATTTAGTTAAAATAACTTTAAATTACTATAATATATTATGCACAATTTTTTTATATAGTCTGCAATGTACAAAATTTTTCTTTTTATCTCTCTGCTTTTTATCCCTCTATATTAATTTTACTCATTTTATTTTAATTAGTCAAGCTTTTTTGAAAAATATAATTCTATTCAGGCAAATATGACAAAAAAACAAGCAATAAAAAAGAACGGCAAACACCGTTCTCTTTTTTATTTTATGTCAGAATCAATCGTTAACATCGTAATTGTCGCCAAACTTTAAGTTAGCAAACTTTTCTTGCTTTGAACCTGCGGGCGGCTGTTTTTTTGCCGGCACACGTGCTGAAGAAATTTCAACTTCGTCTGCGGGAGTGCGTGTGGTTGCTGCCGGTTCGGGTGCAAATTCGGCAGTAGCAGCTGCATCTTGTTCTGCGGGCAAATCAAAAGACTCTGCTTGCAAATAATCAAAATCGGCATTGTTAGCGGTGGGGGTTGGATATTTTTCATCCAGCTTCTCCTGCGTTTTTTGTGCCTCTGCATCGGTTGGCAGTGTTTTAATAATTTCCAAATGGCGGCGATAAATGTCTAATACTTCTTCACGCAGTGCCACAGTATCTTTTTGAATAGCCTTGTAGTTCTCTTTTTGCTGTTTAGTGTCTTTTTGTGCCTGTGCCATAAGCTGGTCGGCTTCTTTTTTAGCATTTGCAATAATAGCATCTGCCTCGGTTTTTGCGTCGGCAATTGTTCCCTCTGCCATTTTATGTGCAGCAATAAGGGCGTTTTTAACGGTTTCTTCTTCTTCACGGTATTGCTCAACACGCTTTGCCAAAAAGTCCATTTTGCCAATAAGCACATTTTTCTCTTTTTTAAGCTGTTCTACGGTTTTAATAACTTCGTCAATAAAAACGTCAACATCGTCGGGCATATAGCCTTTAACCGCTTTGCGAAATGTTATGTTCTTTATTTCTTCTATCGAGAGCATCCTTTTTACCTCTTTACATCTTTTTTATTTGTTATGTAACTTTTAAATATAAACGCCGTTGTTTTCCAGCTCGTCGAGCAAATCGTCGCCCATAAGGTCAACATTATTGGGAATAATAATGAAAGTGCTGCTGGAAACACGCTTGATTTTACCGTGGTTTGCATATGCAACGCCGCTTAAAAAGTCGATAATACGACGGCTCATATCCTTGTTTGTGTCCTCAAGGTTAAGCACAACTGTGTTGGTCTTCATAAGCTCGTCGGCAATGCTGCGGGTTTCTTCGTCGAACCGTTGGGGCTTAAACAGCACAACCTGCAATTTTGCCGTTGCATGAATATTAACAACTTTGTTTTGGTGCAAAGGCATATCAAACGGGTCGCTGTTAAAACTGTCAAGGTTATCTCTCTCCGAGCTGCGGCTGCTGCGAGATGAGCGTTTAAATTCTGGTGCTTCAGTCTGCTCCTCAAAATCGCCGTAATCATACTCCTCGTCGTACTCATATTCGTCCGCCGGGGGGTCCCACATCTTTTTAAATTTATCCACAAATCCTGCCATTTTCGTTTTCCTCCATTTAATTTATATATTATTTATAACTGATTTTACAAACACTTACGCATACAACCGTGGCCCGAACAGTGCCGAACCAATACGCACCATATTGGCACCCGACAGTATCGCTTCGTAATAATCCGACGACATTCCCATCGAAAGGATATTCATATCTATATTATCTATTTTTTTTGCACAAATGTCAAGGTTTAATTGTTTCATTTCGTCAAATTTTTTAATTATTTTTGTTTTATCGTCATAAATTGGCGGAATACACATCAAACCTTTCACTTTAAGTGCAGGCAGAGTGTTAACTTGCAGCAAAAGCTCTTCTAAGCCGGTCTTATCAATACCCGATTTGCTTTGCTCGTTACCAATATTTACCTCTATTAAAACATCGGTTATAACGCCTGATTTTTGTGATTGTTTAGAAACCTCTTGTGCAAGCTTTAGCGAATTAACCGATTGTATTAAACTAACCTTGCCCACAATCTGCCTTACTTTGTTTGTTTGCAGGCTGCCAATAAATTGCAGCTGTGCATTTTTAAGGTCGTACTCATCATATTTCGCCATCAGCTCTTGCACACGGTTCTCGCCAATATATCGCAGCCCTTTGCTTATTGCAAAGTTAATTCTTTGGGCATCCACCGTTTTTGTTGCTGCCAAAAATGTAATATCCTCACGCAGCCGCCCCGAACTTTGTGCCGCTTTGGCAATTTGCTCTTCTATAAATTTTAAGTTATATTCAATGTCAGCGAACAACTTTTCGGTCATACAAATCATCCCCTTTGGTTACCACTTCGTCGTACAATTCGACAGTTGTTTCGGCATACATCTTGCCTTTTTGAGGTGTTGGGTTGCACAAAACAAAGTCCGCCCCGGCATACATAATATCAACTTGTTTAAAAATCAAATAGTTCCCATAAAGTGTATACACACCCTGAACCCGATGGCGTTTGTTGTCGGTTCCCGTAACATAATCATCGTGCAATGCTTGTTTGCTTACCCTAAGCCCCGAATACACCTGTGTAGAAATGTTTGCTTCCTCAAAGCGGATAGACACTGTTTTAGAATCATAATAATTGCACTTTAAAACAGCATAGTTGCCGTTGCCGTCGGCACTGCGGTACACTTCCAAAAGCTCGGCACTAATGCTCTGCCCTATTGCAAAAGGCAAATCAACCGTAAGCAAATCGCCCGTTTTTGCACTTGCCGCAAGGTTAAGCGTTTGCTCGTTTGTCAGCGAGCATATCATATACCAATTCAGCCCCATAACAACCTTGCCGATTGCGTTTTGGGGCGGAGCTTTTTTCTGCTTTAGTTTTTCTATCTGCTGCGGTGTAATTGACTTTATGCTGTCGTCGTTAAATTCAAGCCCTAACTCGTCCTTTACCGTGGCGAAATCAACTTCATAACCGTCCACTGTTGACGAAAAATAGCCCGCCTTGCTTGCCGTGCAATTTGCATTTGCCGCAGCCTGTGTTGCATACTCGCCTTTTTGTGCAGTAAGTGCGTCTATCTTCGCCTGCAAATCCATCCCGCTCGAAGCCGTTAAAATCTGGCGTTCGGTCAGCGAAAAAACCATATCATTAAGCCGCTCATCAACACTGTTATAATCTTTTTGGTTAATGCTTTCAATAAGCTCCAGCATTTTTGTGTTTAGACCGCTGCCAATCGAATCTATGCCGTAATCGGCACTCTCGGCTGCTTGTTTAAGCAAATTCAGGTCGGCAATTTCGCTGTCAATACGGGCAATCTCTTTGTTTGCGGCGGCGTCTTGTTCATTGTCAAACACGCTTGCCACAACACCGCCCTTGTTTACCTTGCCCCCATCGGTAAGTTTGTACGAAAGCACACCTTGCGTTTCGTTATAAACATAAGCTTCGTCCCGAATTATAAACGCATCGCCCGTAAAGGCAAAATTTACTTCAAACTTGTTTGCAATCTCGGTCTGGAACTCTTGGCGGGACGCATAATTGATTATTTGCACCGTTACAAACAACGCCACAATAACAGCCGCCGCAACTGCCAAAATCCGCTTGGTTTTTTTAGTAATCATCGCTTTTAATCTCTCAATAATAATAATTTCTCTTTGGCATATTCCAAAGCATCATCTATAAGTGTTTGCCCGCTTTTGTGTTCGTCAACAAAAAACCACTTTATTTCTGCATCACGCTTAAACCATGTTAGCTGCCGCTTTGCATAGCGGCGGGTTTGCTGTTTAAGGTTTTCTATACATTCTTCTAAAGATAGCTCACCGCTAAAATAGGGCTGCAATTCTTTATATCCAATCGCCATAGCGGATGTTTTGCCCAAGCTCTCGCCAAGCACCTGTTGTGCTTCCTCTACCAAGCCGTTTTGCAGCATTAGGTCTACCCTTGTGTTTATGCGGGCATAAAGGTTTGCTCTATCTTTATAGCCAAGCCCTATTTTAACCGCACTGTATGGCGTTTGCTGTTTTGAGTCTGCGTTATGCTGCGTTAGTGTTACGCCTGTTGTTTCATACACTTCCAACGCACGCAAAATACGCCGTGGGTTTTTCTCGGCAGCAAGTCGGACGGCACTCTCAGCGTCAACCTCCGCCAGCTTTTGCAGCATATGCTCTGCACCGAATTGCTCAAGCTCTGCTTTTAATCGGGCGTTAATTTCATCCGATTGGCTGCCCTCGCTGAATTTTACATTATTTAGCACGGCATCCAAATACAGCCCTGTGCCGCCGCAAAAAACAGGGGTTTTGCCCCGTGCAAAAATGTCGGCTGCGGCTTTGTGTGCAAGTTCGGCATAATCGGCAACCGAGAACTCTTGCCCCATGGGTAAAAAATCTATAAGGTGGTGCGGCACTCCCTGCATTTCTTCAACCGTGGGCTTTGCCGTGGCAATTTGCATTTTTTTATAAATCTGCATCGAGTCGGCAGAGATAACCTCGCCGCCAATTTCTTTTGCAATTGCAACGGCAAGTGCGGTTTTGCCCGATGCCGTAGGACCAACCACCGCAACAACGGGAACTTTTTTGTTTTTACTCTCGGGCATAATATCACACCCTGCCAAAAGTTTTTTCTATCTGTGATTTTTTAAGCACTGTGCAAACAGGCCGCCCATGGGGGCAATGTTTAATATCGTTATTTTCGGTAACTTGCCGCAAAATTTCCAAAAGCTCGGGTTGTGTGCTTTTGTTGCCCGCTTTTATGGCGGCACGGCATGCAACATTGTGGAATATCCATTCGATTTTCTCCGCCGTGGGCTGCCCTTTGTTTTGCAAAAGCTTGCCGCAAATCTCTTCAACCGCTTGGGTTATATCTTCTTTTTCAAGCATTGCAGGTGCACTCCGCACCAAAATTGTGCCGCTGCCAAAGTCTTCAATCTCAAACCCCGATTTTTCAAAAACATCGCAGTTATCAATTGCTGCGTCGTACTCTTGCTTGCTTAAATTAATCGACAGCGGTGTAAGCAAATATTGGCTTGCAAGTGTGGTGCTTTGGGCTTTAAGCTGTTCATATATAATCCGCTCGTGGGCGGCATGCTTGTCTATCATCAAAAGCTCGTCGCCCTGCTGGGCGATTATATAAGTGCCGAATGCCTCGCCGATAAACACCGCCGGTTGCGGTAGGCTTTGCGGCACAAAAACAGGCGGCTGCTCTGCACCTTCGGTTTGCGAATCGGTTATTTCCGGTTCAATATCAATTTTATCAGTTTTGGTAACATTTGCGGGAACATTGGGTGTTATATCGGCTGTTGGCTGTGCGTTTTCAGCAGGCTGATAATCCCTGACAACAGGGTTGCTTTTTATAATCGGCTCGTTTTGGAACAAACTTCCCGCTGCAAATATAGTGTTATTCTGAACAGGCTTTGTGTCGGTAAAAGCATTTGCATTTTCGCCCACGGCATTGCCGCTTTTTGCAGGCGGGGTTGCCGAATAAAAGCTGTTTTTAACAACCTCGAACGGGTTTGCTTTTTTTATTGGTTCAAACGGTGTTGTGCCGTGGTTAAAGTTGATTTGCTTACGCTGATTATCGCCGAAAAAGGCAGACTTAACCCCATGATAAACACAGTCGAAAATCGGACGTTCGTTAATAAACCTTACCTCAATTTTTGCCGGGTGCACGTTAACATCCACCTGTGCCCAATCGACGGTTATGTTAATAACGCAAGCCGAAAATTTTTGCACCATAACGGTGCCTTTGCTTGCTTCGTCTATGGCTGCTCCCGCAGTACGGCTTTTAACATAACGCCCGTTTACAAAAAAGTTTTGCATATTACGGTTGGCACGTGCGTTTTCGGGCTTGGTAACATAACCCTCCGCCGTCACACCGTTCAGCTCATATTTAACGGGCAGCATACCCGCTGCAAACTCTTTGCCGAACACCGCATAAATTGCCGAAAGCAGCTTGCCGTCGCCCGTTGTTTTAAGCGTGATTTTAGAATCCCGAATAAAGGTGATTTTAACACCGGGGTGCGAAAGTGCAATTTTGTCAATCACGTTTGCCGCCGCATTGCTCTCGGTAACGTCTTTTTTTAAAAATTTCATCCGTGCGGGTATGTTATAGAATAAATCCCTCACGATAATTGTTGTGCCGTTGGGGCAGCCCGCAGCTTCAAATTTTAGCTCTGTGCCGCCCTCTATAACATAGCTTGTGCCGTCTTGCTCGCTGCTGTGTTTTGTTAGCATTTGCACCTTTGCCACAGCCGCAATAGAAGCCAAAGCCTCGCCCCTAAAGCCCAACGTTGCAATAGCCGCAAGGTCGTCGCCTGTGTGCAGTTTGCTGGTGGCATGTGGCATAAATGCTTTTTTAACATCGTCTTTGGCAATGCCGCAGCCGTTATCGGTAACACGCATAAACACGCTGCCGCCGTTTTTAATCTCTACGGTAATATCGGTAGCACCGGCATCAATTGCGTTTTCGCACAGCTCCTTTAAGGCAGAAGCCGGGCGTTCTACAACCTCGCCTGCCGCAATAAGGTCGGCAGTGTGTTTGTCTAAAATATTAATAATGCCCACAAAACCAAACCCCTTTTTAAATAAATAATAATGCAGAAATGAGAATGCAGAAATAGTTAAAAGCGAAACATTTTGCAATTTATATCTTATAAAAAACTATAAGTCTGCACTTTTTTTAAGTTCGTATAACAAGTTTAAAGCCTCAATTGGTGTAAGGGTGTTAACGTCGCATTTACGCAAGCGTTCCACTGTGGGGTGTGCAGTACTCGGCACTAACGACAATTGCCCCTGTTGCTCACTTCGGTTTATGCGTTGCAAGCTTTGCGTTTTTAAAAGCTTAATATCATTATTCTCGTCATTTTCCAAATCCTTCAAAATCATCTTAGCCCGCTCTACAACCCAATCGGGCACACCGGCAAGCTTTGCAACCTCAATTCCGTAGCTGTCGTCTGCCCCGCCGGGTACTATGCGGCGTAAAAAGGTAATTTCGTCGCCACGCTTTTTGCAAGAAACATTATAGTTTTTAATCCCCTTGTGCAACTGCTCCAGCACCGTAAGCTCGTGGTAATGCGTTGCAAACAGTGCCTTTGCCCCCAGCTTTTTGGTATTGCATACAAATTCAATAACAGCACGGGCAATGCTCATACCGTCAAAGGTAGATGTTCCCCGTCCTATTTCATCAAAAATAAGCAAGCTGCGGCGTGTCGCCTTTTTTAAAATGTGAGAAACCTCGCTCATCTCTACCATAAAAGTAGATTGCACTGCCGAAAGGTCGTCATACGCCCCCACACGGGTAAACACAGCATCCGCCACGCCGATTTTTGCCGAATCGGCAGGCACAAACGAACCGATTTGTGCCATTATTACAATAATTGCAATTTGCCGCATATATGTAGATTTGCCCGCCATATTGGGTCCTGTTATTATGTTAACCCTGTTTTCGTTTTGGTCCAGCGTAACATCATTTGGCACAAAAAGCGAAGTTTCTAACAGCAGCTCAACCACAGGGTGGCGGCCGCCGCTGATTACAATTTCATCCGATAAATCAATTTGCGGACGCACATAATTATTATCGCACGCCGTGTTTGCCAGCGAGTTAAAAACATCCAACCTTGCCACAGCGGCAGCGGTGGTTTGAATTTTATTTAAATTGTCCGACACGGCATTGCAAAGGCTTGCAAAAATTTCGTTCTCTAAAGCAACTGCTTTATCCTTTGCACCAAGCACCTTTGCCTCAAGCTCTTTAAGCCGTGGCGTAAAATAGCGTTCGCAGTTTGTAAGTGTTTGCTTGCGTATGTAATGCTCGGGCACGCTGTTTTTGTATGAGTTGCTAACCTCGATATAATAACCAAACACACGGTTATAGCCAACCTTAAGCTTTGGTATGCCCGTGTTCTCACGCTCCTGTGCTTCCAATTCGGCAATAATCCCCGAGGAATCGTTAATAATCTCAAACAGCTCGTCCAGCTCGGGAGAAAACCCCTGCCTTACCATACCGCCTTCTCTCACCGAAAACGGCGGCTCGTCCACTAATGCCGAATCTATCATATTCATAAGCTCATCAAAGCAATAAATTTCGGAGTATATCTCTTGCAGCAGCTTGCATTTTGCGTTTTTAATAAGCTCCCTAACCCCGGGAAAGCGTTGCAACGCAGAACACAGCGAACGCAAATCCCGTGCGTTGCCCGTGCCGTAGCAAATTTTGCTCGACAATCGTTCAATGTCAAACACACGACTAAGCTCGGCATCAAGTTCCAGCCGCAGCAGCGTGTCGCCATACAGCTCCTCCACTGCGTTTTGGCGGTTGGTAATAGCCACAACATTCAACAGTGGCTGCTCTATATACGCCCGCATAAGGCGTTTGCCCATTGCGGTTTTTGTTTTGTCAAGCACCCAAAGCAGCGAGCCTTTTTTTGCCCCTGTTTTAAGCGTTTCCAACAGCTCCAAATTACGCAGGGTCGAATAATCCAGCTTTAAAAAATTGCTTTCTTCAAAATACTGAATTTTAGAAATACGTTGCAAACCTGTTTTTTGCGTAAGCTCAACATATGCAATCAATAGCGAAAGTGCAGCCATAAGCTCACTTTTCGGCAGCAGCGGCTGCAAATCTTCTTTTGCAAAATATTTAGCAAGCGATTCAAACCCGTCGGCAATGTTAACCCCGCCGCAGAACCCGACATCCGCCGCAATATCTAACTTTGCCTTTGCAAAGGCAGCAATCTTGCCGAACACGGCACTGTCGCCGCCCAACAGCAGCTCTTTTGGGGCAAACGCCACAAGCCGGTTATAAAGCAAATCCATAAAATTTTCGCCCTTTAAATCTGCCGCATGCAAAGCCCCTGTAGAAACATCGCAAAAGCAAACGCCCGCACCCGCCGCATTAACATAGCAGGCACAAATGTAATTGTTTTTGCCTTCCTCCAGCATACTGTCCTCCAGCACGGTGCCGGGGGTAACAATGCGTACAATCTCTCGCTTTACCAAGCCTGTGGCAGTTGAAGGATCCTCCACCTGCTCGCAAATTGCAACCTTATAGCCACGGTTAATAAGCTTAGAGATATACCCCTCGCTGCTGTGGTACGGCACACCGCACATCGGTGCACGGTTATCCATTCCGCAATCACGCCCGGTAAGTGTCAGTTCCAGCTCTTTAGAGACTTTTTCGGCATCGTCAAAAAACATTTCGTAAAAGTCGCCCAACCTAAAAAACAAAACGCAATCTTTATTCTCGTTTTTAATTTTAAAATATTGCTGCATCATAGGAGAAAGCGGCATTTTTGTCAGGCTCCTTTTTTAAGAAATAATAAATAATAATGCAGAATGCAGAAATTTTCTTTTTTCTCCCCCTATCCAACTAGAGGCTAGAGGTCAGAAGCTAGAGGCTAGAAGCGACTTGCGTCGCTCGCTTTCTCCCCCTGTCCAACACTTACTTTTGCAGTGTTGGACATCCCCCTCCCGGAGGGGGACTTTTTTGCTCACTATAATAGTGTACCTCAAAGCCTCCCTCTTAGAGGGAGGTGGCAAGGCGTTAGCCTTGACGGAAGGAGAAAGGTGCAAATTTTTAAAAACAAAATCAATCAACCACAACCGCTACAGCTTGAACAAGACCCCCCGCACGATGGCGTATAATCAGTCGTTTGCGGGTCCTCGCCCTCGGCAGAGTTTGAAATTATGGCAGTAACACGCTGCACAAGTGTTTGCAATTCCTCACGGGCTGCGTTATACTTAGCGTATTTTTCGTTAGCGGTAATTTGTGCATAAAGTGTACGCATTTCGATGTTCAGCTCTTGCAGCTTGGCGTCGTCTCGGTCGGGTTTTTGTGCCTCGTTGTTTATCGTCAAACGTTTAAGGTTAAACTCACCTATTGCGTCTTGCAGCTGCTTGTCCTCATCTGCTGCGGTTTGGGCAGCTTTAAGTGCAACATAAACTTCCTCTTGTTGCAGCATTGCTGCTAATTCTCGTGTTTTTTGAATAATGTCCATTTTTGTATCTCCTCATTTTTAAAAAAGTATATTACATATTGTATATTTAATCTAAAATTATCCCTTTTAGCACATAATTACCTGCGGAGGTGATTTGCACCTGTTTAAATGTGCCGACCATACTCTGCTCGCCCTGTGCCTCGATTATAATATTCCCCGATGTTCGGCAGCTAACCATGCCGGGCTTGTCTGTTTTTGATTCTACAAGCACTTTTACCGTTTGCCCCTGCATTGCTGCACTGCGTCTGTGCGAAATTTCCTCTTGCAGCTTCAGCAGCTCTGCAAACCGGTTCGATTTTTCTTGCGGCAGCGTTTCATCCTGCATATCAAAAGCCTCAGTGCCTGCCCGTGGCGAAAAAATGAAGGTGTACAGCGAAGAAAACCCTACCTCTTCCACAAGCGTTAGTGTTTGGGCAAAATCCTCATATGTTTCTCCGGGGAAGCCCACAATAACATCGCTTGTTATTTGCAGTTCGGGTATTTTCTCTTTGGCATAGGCGGCTATTGCAATATAGTCCTGCCGGGTATACTTGCGGTTCATAGCTTTTAAAATGCGGTCGGACCCCGACTGGAACGGCAAATGCAAATGGCGTTCGATATGCTCGCTGCCTGCAATGGTGTCAATCAGCTCTTTGCTGCAATCCTTTGGGTGCGATGTCATAAACCTCAGCCGATAATCGCCGGGGATAGCATCAATCTGCCGCAAAAGCTCTGCAAAGGTAATGTTTTCTTCCAAGCCCTTGCCATAAGAATTAACATTCTGCCCAAGCAGAGTAATATCTTTATAACCGTCGTTAATAAGCTGCTTAACGTCTGCCAAAACCGATGCACTGCTGCGGCTTTTCTCCCGCCCCCGCACGTGCGGCACAATGCAATAGGAGCAAAAATTGTCGCACCCGTACATTATCGGCACAAAGGCTTTAAACTCACCGTCCCGCTTAACAGGCACTTCCTCGTGTATCACTCTGTCGTCGGTTTCGGCTACAATTATCCGCTTGCCATAGGTTAAACATTCGTAATACAGCTTTGCAAAATTATGTATAGAATGTGTGCCGAACACCAAATTAACAAAGGGGAAGCTTTTATAAATACGGTCGGCTATGTGCTTTTGCTCCATCATACAGCCGCAAAGTGCAATTGTTATGCTGGGGTGGCTGCGTTTCAGGTTTTTTAAAGCCCCAACATTGCCGAAAACTCTGTCCTCGGCGTGTTCTCGCACGGCACAGGTGTTAAAAAGTATTAGGTCGGCATCATCCGGCGTGTCGGCAAACTCAAACCCGCACAAGGACAGCATACCTTGAATTTTTTGGCTGTCTGCCACGTTTTGCTGGCAACCGTATGTGCGAATATACGCCAAAGGCACCTGCCCCCGCTTACGCAGCGACATTATCTCGGCAACCGCCTGTGTATATTCCAAAGCTTTAAAATCGCCCATTGTTTGCAGCAGGTTTTTGTTATTTTCGGGCATAGTGTTGCCCTCTAAAGATTGTATCATAAGCAATAGTATAACACAATATATCCGATTTTTCAACCTTTTTGCAGTAATTTTAGGTATAATTTTGCAAAACAAGTCGTACATTATTTTCTGTTGCAAAACCTTCCTTGTTATGGTAGAATATTGCAAACAAAAAGCACTAAAAGATGCTTGTTCAAAAAAAAATATACTACTATAAGGCAACTTTTGAATATTTTCGAATCAAGCGGGGACTGCATTATGAACTATGAAATCACAGAATTTATATTAGATAGGATTTCATCTTTTATAGACAAAAAGAACGTTACTGTTAAAACCGAAAACACCGATTGGAGAGGCAAAACATATATCTCGGACCTTGTTATTCTTGATGAGGAAAACAATGTTGGATTTGAAGTTTTTGACGACGAAATAACAGTTTTTTATTTTACAGCTCACACGCACTTTAATAAACAATATTATGAAGAATTGGAACTGGAATATTCAGATAGCATAGCAATAGAATTTTTAATTGATTTATTTACCTATCCAATCCATTACACCAAAGTTTATAAAGGGAAGAAGCTAATAAATGAGAAATACCATATAGAAACTGATGATTATACCGGTATGAGAACGATTGACTCCGCATGGCATGGTCTTGTAAATTTTCATAACCCTTTTGCAAAAAAAGTAAAAGAGAATTTTATCTGGAGTTTTAACAAAGAAACGAAATGCTTTGAAAAGCAAGCCGTTAAACAACCAACACAAAAAAAGAAAGGTGTATTTTGATGAGTTGGGAAAAAGAAGAAAAAAGAGAATGTTCCTGTTAAGTGTTGTAGGCTTTGGGCTACCTATGATTATAATAACAGCTATTGCCGACCGCCGAAAATAAACCACGCAAATTTTTGCTTTTTGTTTTTAGTGTTAAAATTTTAAAAATTCCTAATTTTTTACTAAAAAAACACACAAAACTATTGTGCAACCGTACCGTTGCCCCAATAATAATTGCTGACATCGCCCACAATTACGGTTTGTGCTATTTCGTAGTTGCTTTGCAGTGCAAACTCGCTTGTGTTGCCCGGTGCCATAGAAATCATATCGGCGTCAACATCCAAAGTTATGTGGTGAACAGTTTGGTTGTTGCCCGCAGTCTCAAACGTGCTGTTAAGTTTGCTGTTAAAGCTGCCCCCCAGCGTAAAGCTTATGGGTATGCGGGGTCCTACGTTTGCAATCATCGTCAAGCCCGAAAACGCACCCAACGGCACATCATAATACAGCGGATGCTCCTCTTGCATTATCCGCTGAATTTCTTTGCTTACCTCATTTTTAAACTTGTTCACATTAACCGAATCTATAGCAATCGACTGCACTGCACCGCTGCTGCCGTATGTGATTTTTGAAAAACTTTCGTATGTAAATTCGCCCTTGGCGAGTATGTTTTCAATTCCCTGCGTTATCGACTCGGTAGCAATTATTTTTGCACGGTTTTCCATCATATTAACTTGGTACGGGTCGGCATAGCTTTCAAAATAAATTATGTAGCCAACCAGCAGCACCGCAACAACCAAAACAATTGCCAGCACTTTTTTTTTGCGTTTGCTATGTGCCTTTTTGCGTCTGTACAGCATAAGCTCACCCCTTTGCATCAATCGACTAATAGGTATATTTTTCTTTTTTACGGTATTCGGATAATAGGTTTTGTTTTATTTCGGTTTCAACGCCATGCCCGAAGTCGCTACGTTTATGTAATAATTTTCAGCGAATACCTGCCTATATAACAGTTTATGTTGCAAAACCGAATTTGTGAGTGCAACAAAAAAAATCGAGCCGCCCATTTTTAACAGGCAGCCCGATATTTTTTATTAAATTTAATATATTGCTCTTAACCGTCAATTTCCTCAGGTTCGCTCTCGTCGTCATCCTCAAGCGAAGAAAAATCAAACTCCAGCGGTTCGCCGCAATTTGGGCATTCAATGCTACCCTCCAGCAGAATATCCTCAGAGAAGCAAATGCTTTCGCCGCACTTGCCGCAGGTTACTTCGTAATATTCGTCGTCCAATTCGTCATAATCGTCGTCCATACAACCGCAATCGCAAACCGGTCCGCAGGTGCAAGGCTCGCCTTCGTTGCAACCGCAATCGCAATCGGGTCCGCAGTCGCAATCGGCAACTTTGCCCAAACGCTTTGCAAGCATATCGAACAATTCATCAAAGTCCTCAACTGTATCGTTCAAATCTTCCAGTTCTTCATCAATATCGTCCAACTCTTCGTCAATATCTTCAAGCTCTTCCTGCATTTCCTCAAGCTCTTCAACAATGCTGTCGATATCGTCTGTGTTGGAGTCAACGGTTTCGCAAACCTCTTCCAAAAGCTTAACAATTTCGAGCAAAACTTTGTTTTCGTCTGCTGCTTCGCTGAGTTTTAAACCGTCGCAAAGCCCTTTTATATATGCTGCCTTTTTGGTTAATTCCATAGTTTTGTACCTTCCTTTTTTTGAAATTCTATATTCTGTCAAAGCCGATTATTCAACAAAAAGCTTATGCTCGCCCTAAATAATCGCCTGTGCGTGTGTCGATTTGAATAACCTCGCCCTCGTCGATAAACAGCGGCACTTTAACCTCGGCACCTGTTTCTACAATTGCTGGTTTGGTTGCGTTTGTGGCGGTGTTGCCTTTAAAGCCCGGGTCGGTTTTTGTGATTTTAAGCTCAACAAAGTTAGGCGGTTCTACGCCGAAAACATTGCCTTTAAACGAAAGTATTTTGCAAACCATACCCTCTTTAACAAACTTAAAGTTGTCGCCCATAACGGTTGCGTTAATGGGGTTTTGCTCCCAAGTTTCGGTGTCCATAAAATAATACAAATCGCCGTCTTGGTAGCTGTATTCCATATCCTTGCGTTCAACATATGCAGGGGGGAACTTATCGTTGGGGTTAAAGCTGCGTTCAACCACTGCCCCTGTAATAACATTGCGAATTTTTGTGCGAACAAACGCTGCACCCTTGCCCGGCTTTACGTGCTGAAATTCTATTATAGAAACAACCTGCCCGTCCAGTTCAAAAGTTACACCGTTTCTAAAATCTCCGGCTGAAATCATTGTATCGTCCTCCGTTGTACTGTTTTTTTAAACCTCATCATTATAATGTGCAATATTGCACGCACAATTCGATGAAATTTGCATAATTTTACCTTTTATTTTAACTCTATCAATTATACACAAACGCAGCGTTAGTGTCAACTCAAATTTGCTATTTTGTTTTA
>JAISII010000163.1 GCA_031262125.1 Oscillospiraceae bacterium
GACGCAAGCATTACCCTTGCCAACCCCACCAAAACGGGTTACACCTTTAACGGCTGGTACAACAATGCCGAACTAAGCGGTACTGCTGTTACAACTATAGATACAACAACTGCAGCTAATATCGAACTGTGGGCGAAGTGGACGGTTAGAGGCTATGCAACAAACTACTATTTGTACGAAGGCATAAACAACGCCAATAACCCCACAAGCTATACCGTTGAGTATGAAGATATATCGCTTCAAGCTCCCACAAGAGGCAGCTTTACTTTTGAAGGCTGGTATACAAGCTCTGCATTCACCGGTGAACCGATTACGACAATCGACACTTCACAAGCAAAAAATCTATATTTTTATGCCAAATGGTCCGAGCAAGATGCCGATGGCAAATACGGGTATCCACTTGTTTTAAAATCGGACGGCTTGTATTTTAATAACCGGCTTTTAGCAACCAATGACCCTGTTTTGGGCGGCGGCAGCTACAGTTGGGTTAGCTCTACCAAAACGCTGACGATGACAAATGTAAGCTTTACAACCGGGGCTATTGGTGCAGTCACATTAGATCTATCTACAATTACTAATGTAAATCTTGTTCTTTCCGGCACTAATACTTTTTCAACCGATTCTTCCAGCAAGCGAACCATGTATACTAAAGGTGTAAACATCACAGGTTTAACCGGCAAAGACGCCGACTCGCTGGTTTTAGTCAGCACAGACAGCGGCACATTCGGCAATGATGATGATGTAACAATAAATAATATTACTCTTGATTTTAGAGCCGAAGACGATTATGCGTTTTATATTGGCGATTTTCTTAACTGTAATATTGAAAACAGCATAGTTAATATACAATCATCCGGTAGTGGTGTTTTTTGTAGTTATGGCAGCGAAACAAGTATAAATCATAGCGTTTTTAATATAACGAATCCTAAATATCTTGGGTTTTATGGCAGTACACTTAAAAACATTAATTTAATTATTAATGATTCTGATTTGTCAATGAATGTTGGAACAGGTTTTTATGGCACTAAACTAAATATTTCGGAAGATAGCAGAATTACTGTTACAGCAACTACACAAATATTTGGTTCCTCTACTTCTTTAGCTTCTTTACCCGACAGCTACACTTGGTGGGCAAACACGGCAGCAGAAGTGCCCGAGGGTAACGGCACTTCATCCGATGTTACTCCATATGTAAAAGATACAACACACAAATATTTAAAAATTGTAGGGTCTGAATATGAGGAATATGTTGAACCCGAACCACCGACCGAATACACAATCACCTACAACCTAAACGGCGGTGATAACCATTTAAGCAACCCTGCAACCTATACAATTGAGGATGCGGACATTACCCTTGCTGACCCCATTAAAACGGGCTACACGTTCGGCGGCTGGTACAACAATTTTGAATTAAGCGGTACTGCTGTTACAACTATTGACACAAGCACAGCGGCAAACATCGAGCTGTGGGCTAAGTGGACGGTTGACAGCTACACCGCAACCTACAACCTCAACGGCGGCACAAATAATGCAAGCAACCCCGCAACCTATACAATTGAGGATTCTTACATTCCCCTTTCCGCACCGACAAAAGACGGCTATATCTTTGAAGGTTGGTTCGATAACGCCGACTGCGACGACGAGCGTGTTGATGTAATAAACCCTTATATTCACACAAACATTGAGCTTTGGGCAAAGTGGACACTGATTCCGACTTCGCCGACAATTACCCACAACAGCGGAGATACCACGTTCGAACTCACAGCCAACGGGTTTACTATGGTTTCTATGAGCGTTGCCTATATTGGCAGCAAAGATGCTGCAAATCTTGATTGGGCAAAATTCAACGCGCTTGGCTTGGTGTATAAAACACAAAACGGCAACAGCGGATATATAAAATATCTCAGCCCCGCCGACGGCGAGTATGCTTTTGAATACAACGGTTATTATGCAGTATATGTAAAATATGTGAACGGTGCAGGCAAAACCGTTTCAAAGTGCTCAACTTATTTTGTAGAGGGCAACGTGAATGTTTTTGTAAAGCCGGCACTTACCCAAAACGACAACACAGTAACCTTAGCCCTTAACGACGGAAATGTTACTGCTGTCAATATGATTTATACAGGCAATGTTCAGCTTGAAATCAACGATTGGAACACATTTGTTGCAGAAGGTCAAAAGCGCCCGAGCGAGAACACAGCTAAAGGATATATTAAATTTGCAAACCCCCAAGATGCATCCGAGTTTGCACTGACAATGCCGGGCTATTATACATTTTACGTAAAATATTCTAAAAATGCCGAAAGCAATGTGTACCGTGCAGATTATTACACTTTCCAAAGTTCTGTTACCGATGCGGATATTGCACCAACAATTACCCACAACAGCGGAGATACCACGTTTGAACTCGCAACTAACGGGTTTACTATGGTTTCTATGAGCGTTGCCTATATTGGCAACGAAGATGCTTCAAATCTTGATTGGGCAAAATTCAATGAGCTTGGCTTGGCATATAAAACAATGAACGGCAACAACGGATATAAAAAATATCTCAACCCCGCCGACGGCGAGTATGCTTTTGAATACAGCGGTTATTATGCAGTATATGTAAAATATGTAAACGGTGCAGGCAAAACCGTTTCTAAGTGCTTAACTTATTTTGTAGAGGGCGGCGAGAATGTTTTTGTAAAGCCGGCACTTACCCAAAACGACAACACAGTAAGCTTAACCCTTAATAGCGGAAATGTTACTGTTGTCGAGATGATTTATACAGGTGATGTTCAGCCTGAAATCGCCGATTGGAACACATTTGTTGCAGAAGGTCAAAAGTACCCGGTCGAAAACACAACTAAAGGATATATTAAATTTACAAACCCACAAGATGCATCCGAGTTTGCATTGACAATGCCGGGCTATTATACATTTTATGTAAAATATACCAAAAGTGCGGAAAGCAATGTGTACTATGCAGATTATTTCACTTTCCAAAGTTCTGTTACCGATACTGACGTGGCTGCATAAAAAATATTCCAGACAACGCTGCTTAATTTACCTAATTTAGTTATTACACACTCCATTAATATAGGCATCAGAGGGTTCTAAAAATGCTATCTCTCTGGTGCCTATAAGTGAGAATACACTATAATTTCCAACTGTTGGAATTTTAATATTTTAAAAATCGCAAAACTCTTATATCGGAAGGAAGCCGCCCATAACAGCGGCACAAAATGGTGATTATACAATGAAGCTTACTTTAAAGGATATGCTTTTAATACTTTGGAAAAGGTTAGCACTGATAATTTTAGCAATAATTATCGGAGCGGGTGTGTCGCTTGCATATACATTTGTATTTGTAAAGCCCGAGTACACAGCCACAGCAAAGCTGTATGTATATAACGAAAGAACCGACAGCAATTACATCACCTCGGGCGATTTAACCGTTTCTAAATCTTTGGTAGACACATACTTGATTATTATAAAATCGAACCCTGTTTTAAACGAAGTAGCAAATAAGCTGTCAAAAAACTATCCTCAAATTACACCTTCCGAGATTTTAAAAAGTTTTTCGGGCAGTGCAATTAACGAAACCGAGGCGTTTTATGTTTCGGCAACCGGCACAAATGCACAGTTGGCACAAGATATTGTAAACACAATAATAGATGTCGCCCCCGAAGAGATTATTAGGGTGGTAAAAGCCGCATCGGTAGAAATTATAGAACCTGCCGAGTTCCCCATAATGCCCGACTGGCCTATCCAACGCAATCTTATAATAGGCATTGCACTGGGGCTTGTTTTTGCAATATGCTACATTATCATTGCAGCATATATGGATTCTACAATTCACGGCAAGAACGAAATTATGGCTTGCTTTAACATTCCAATCATCGG
>JAISII010000165.1 GCA_031262125.1 Oscillospiraceae bacterium
AATTAGGCTTGGGCGAACCCACCTTGCAGGACATTGCAAAAGAGCTTGCCCGCCCCGGGCGAGACCCCCGTGATGAGCTGCCCGCCCCTATGCTGCGTTCGGATGTTATGGACATTAACGACCTTGCCGCCGGAATGAAGCTGACAGGTACCGTGCGAAATGTTATAGACTTTGGTGCGTTTATAGACATCGGTGTGCATCAAGACGGTTTGGTGCATATAAGCCAAATTTCCGACAAGTTTATCAAGCACCCGTCCGAAGCTTTAAAGGTTGGCGACATTGTTACCGTTGAGGTTATGGCGGTTGACGTTAAAAAGCAGCGTATTTCGCTGACTATGAAAGGCATTAGCTGATTTTTTGATTTTCTGCCTATATTTTTCATTTATCTGCATATAAATGTTTTAATTATATGCAGAAAACTTCCGATTAGGCTTGTTTTTATGCAGAAAACTTCCGATTAGGCTTGTTTTTCTGCATAAAATATGTTATACTATATGCAGAAAACAAACTCGGAGGATAGATATGCGATTTTTTGATTATTCCTTTTTAGAAAACGGAATGCTCCCGGCTGGTCTTGTTAATGTCGTTTCTGCAATCGCAGAATTGCGTGAACGGGAAAGCGAACGCAAACAAAATAATCAAGCCGTTTTTACTCGCCTTGAAAGTATTGCCAAAGTACAATCTGTTAAAGGGTCAAACGAGATTGAGGGTATTGTAACAAGCGAACAACGTATTAACGAAATTGTTAATCAAAACAGTGCACCGCTGAACCACAATGAAACCGAAATCGCCGGTTACCGTGACGCTCTCTCGCTTGTGCATGAGAATTTTGCCGAGCTTGACATCCGTGAGAGCGATATTTTGCACCTGCATGAAGTTATGCTTAATTATTCGCCCGTAAGTGGGGGGGCATATAAGCAAAACGATAATGTCATTATGGAAATCGACAGCAGCGGTGCAAGGCATGTTCGCTTTGCTCCCGTGCCCGCAAATGAGACAGTACAGTCGATGGAGCAATTGATTCTTGCATATATGGACGCACGGCAAAATTACGGTATTAATCAGCTATTGCTCATTCCGTGCTTTATTCTTGATTTTCTCTGCATACACCCATTTTCGGACGGCAACGGAAGAATGTCCCGATTGCTGTCGCTGCTTTTGCTATATAAAAACGGTTTTGATGCGGGCAAGTACATTTCCTTCGAGGAGCAAATCAACAGGGACAAAGCTAACTACTATGAGGCTCTGCGGCTTTCCAGCACCGATTGGCACGAAGGCAAAAACAGCTATTTCCCTTTTATCGAGAACTTTATGACTACGCTACTTTATTGCTACAAAGAGCTTGACAAGCGATTTGCCGTTGTCAATGCAAAAAAGGTTACCAAGAGGGAACGGATTGAAGCAACCGTGCGGGGCAGCCTTTTACCCATCTCTAAGCAGGAGATTTGTTACGTTTTGCCGGATGTCAGCCCGACCACCGTTGAAGCCGCCCTTGCACAAATGGTGAAAAACGGATTAGCCGAGAAGATAGGTACAGGGAGAAATATAAAGTATATCAAATTTGGTAAATAAGTTTTAATGAAATTTAAACTTATTCGCTTTCGTCTTGCAAGGCTTTTGTGTGCCTGAAAGTTAATAGTTATAAAAAATGGGCAGAGTGTTTTTAAAGCACCCTGCCTTTTTATATTTGCATTATTTAACGGAACCTGCGTTGTCTGCCGTCAACCACCATATCGCCGTCTATAATTGCTGTGCCGAAAACTTCAGCATAGTCCATTACTTGTGCATTGCCGCTTATTTGTGCTTTGCCAAACACTTGTGCCTCGCCCTCAACAACCGAATTGCCGAAAACGTGGGCGTCGGTATACACTTTGCTGCCGGCAAAAACTCTGGCATTTTCATAAATCTGTGCCTCGCAGCTTATTTGGGCACAGCCATAAACCGCCGCCTGCTCATAAATTTGTGCCGAGCCGAAAACCAAAGAGGTATCAAACACTTTTGCACTGCCGTAAACCCTTGATTTGCCGAAAATTTCGGCTCTGCCGTAAACCTTGGCGTTACCGTAAACCTTGGCATCGCCAAACACAACAGCTTTGCCCTCAACCTCTGCCGAACCGTAAACTTTCGCCTCACCATACACTTCCGAAAAGCTTTCTACCTTGGCTTTGCCAAACACCTGTGCCGAGTCGTACACTAAAGCACGACCTCTTACAACGGCAACATCACAAATCTGTGCATTGCCGAAAACCTCGGCTTCCTCACCCACAAAAGCACAACCGCACACCTGTGCCTGTTCAAAAACTTTGGCTCTATCTTTTATTACTGCATTGCCGCTTACTCTTGCCGTATCAAAAACCTCGGCTTCGCCCGCCACAGTGGCTCCTCGAATTTCCGCCTCGCCAAAAATTTTTGCATAGCCCGAAATACAACTGTGCCCGCAAACTCTTGCAGAGTGTGAAACAATTGCTTCGCCCCTTATAACACTGTTGCCGGATATTTGTGCCGTATCCCTTACAGTTGCATAACCCATAACTTTGGCGTTATCGCACACCACGGCACTGCCGTAAACCGCCGCCTCGTCATATACCCAAGCATCGCCCTTTTGCGAGAGGTTTGCATAGCTTTCAACAAAGCCTCCTTGTTCTCCGGCACTTACATCGCCAAAGCTTTTAAGTGCAACTATTCTGTGCAAGGTGTGTTCGTTTAGCACCTTTGTTTCTTCCGACAATTCATATTTTGCACCCATAAGCATGCCCCCTGTTATAAGGTTCTTATATTATACTTATGAGGTTAGAGCTGCTTTAATGATTAACTGTTCTCTTTAACTTTGAGTTGCAATAAAAGCAAATCTTTCAAATCGACTATAGTGTCATCGTTTATGTCAGCTGCTTGAAGATATTCGTTTTGCAGCAACTCGGTTTGCAAAATGTGTTCTGCAACCGCTGTAATATCCCGAGAATTAACATTCCCTTCGCCCGTAACATCGCATTGCACAACTGCTGTTAAAAATTCGGTTTTGTCTATGCTTTCTTGTTCGGTATTTAAATAAAACCGCATACCTGTGCCAACACGCCCTGCTGTAACTTGCTTGCCGCTGTAATTAACAATTTTGCTTATACTAATATTTTTTAAAAGAGATTTTTTTATTTGTGCCACTGTTGTACCGGTAGCTATGCCTGTAATTCTTCCGTTTTTAAATACTTCGGGGGTTTGGCTTACTACCGAGTCAACCTGCTTTACAGCTTTTTCTACGGCATATTTACCGTTTTTAAGTATAATGTAAAATTCTCTTCCCTGCGAGTCGGTAAATTTCTTTTCATCTTCATCAAATTTATAGGGTCCGTTGCCGTAATCATCAGATATTTTTTCAAAATCCCCGCCATCTTCCATCAAATAAAACCCATCATCTGCAACCCCTAAAAAGCCAATATTATTTACAAAACAAACAAACTGCAATATTCTTGCACATTTACCACTACGAACAAAGCTGCCGTCTAACTCATAAATATCAATGCACGGTGGTTTTTTAAACACATTAAAAAAATATACACGTGCATCAAATATCCATACATAACTTGCAGAGGATACCCACATATCGTCATAAGTTGCAACCTTCATTATAGGTTCCGACGAGTTGAAATCGAACCAATAGATGTTAATCGGCGTTTTTTCATACTCTGCCTGTATGGTGCCGAAAGACACAAAATAAAATATCCCATTTTCATAATGCACTGCATCTGCATCCTCCCAAAATATCACCGACACGCTCCTTTGCCTGCCGAACATTTCGGTTACGGTTATAAATTTATGTACCTCAATATAATAAACTCCGTCCTCTGTTAAAAATTCAGCTTTGCTCCCTCTTTTCAGCACAAGTTCATTTGCCTGCGAAAAATCCGATGTGTAAGCATTAAACTTGTCGGGTAACAAAACACACGGAATAAAAAAACAAACCAGCAGTGCAGCTGTGAACTTCTTAACGAATTTCATAAGCAACACCTTCCGGTTTGTAGTGTGTTTTTTTATATTACAATTGTATTTTCAAAACAAAAATTTTACTCTTCTCTATTATGCCAAACATTTTGAACATCGTCATTATCGTCCAAAGCATCCAACAACCTTTGCATTTTTTCTGACGCTGTTTCATCGTCAATTACGGTGTAGGTGTTGGGCACCATTTCTACCTCAGCCGAAGCAAACTCATAGCCCAACCCAGCCATAGCATCACGCACGGTTGAGAACTCCGACGGCTCGGTATAAACAGTAAAAACCTCTTCTTCTGCTTCAAAATCGGCTGCACCGCTAAGTAACGAATCCTCCATTACCTCGTCTTCGGTTTTTTCCAAATCCTCACGGTCTATAAGCAAAACGCCCTTTTTTTCAAACATAAAACTAACGCAGCCCGGTGTGCCCAAGTTGCCGCCGAACTTATCAAAAAAATGCCGAACATCAGCCGCTGTGCGGTTGCGGTTATCGGTAAGAGTTTCTACAATTACGGCTACGCCATTGGGACCGTAGCCCTCGTAGGTTATAGCTTCATAGCTTGCCGAAGAGTCGCCCCCGGCTGCTTTTTTTATAATTCTTTCGATATTCTCGTTAGGAACATTATTCGCCTTAGCTTTGGCAATGCAATCACGCAACTTAGAGTTTGCTGCTGGGTCGGCACTGCCGCCGTCACGCACGGCAACAGCAAGCTCTCGCCCGATTTTTGTAAAAATCTTTGCTCGTGCGGCATCGTTGCTGCCTTTTTTTTGCTTAATTTTGCTCCATTTGTTATGGCCAGACATTTAACACTTCATCCTTTATTTTTGGTTACTATTTTAATAAAATTATAACATAAACGCAAAGCGTTTTGTTATAATTAGTGCATTGCCTTTTGCCAAAGGCAAAAACAGGCGGCACATATAATTTATCATATTTGCAAAACACTTACATTCGCTTAATGGAATGAACTTAATTGCAAATATGATAGCACATTTTTTTACAAAAAGCAACAGCACGTTTCGGCATTTTTTGCAAAAGTTCCGTTTTTATTACGCCAAAACATCAAAACCCTGTTTTTCAATTGTCTGCACAATTTCGTTTATCGAAGTTTTGGAAGAATCATACTTTACCTTTGCAACGCCGCTTTTTTGGCTGACCTTAACCGACTCTACGCCGTCAACCAGTTTTAGTGAATTTGTTACCGCTTGGGCACAAAGCTCGCTTTGCAGCCCCGAAATATTAATTTCTATTTTTTGCAAAAATCTCACCCTTAATTTTAAAATTATAATTTTTGTTTGTTTATAAAGTTACATTTTAAAATATATGCGGTTTTTAAAAAAATAAATACCGTTGTTTAATGTTAAAATTTGCTATTGCAGTTTTTAAACTCAGTTCTCACCTATATTTGCTATATCCTTAATATCGTACGGGGTTTGCTGATAAACATAATAGTTTAGCCAATTTGTAAAAATAAGCATTGCACTTGTTCGCCATTTTAGCTGCGGCATAAGCTTTGGGTTGTCCTTCGGGAAGTAATTTTGAGGAATATCGGGGTTAAGCCCACGGTCAATATCCCTGAAATATTCTTGGGCTAATGTTAACCTGTCGTATTCAAAATGCCCGAACGAATAAAACTCCCGCCCGTTTTTGTTTGCAACAACGGCAATTCCGGCATCGCCCAAATTGTCGGCAACTGCTAAAATTTCGAGGTTTTTGTTCTTTGCAATTTCGTCGGCAAAAACCGTGGTATGGCGAGAATGCGGAATATGAAAAGTATCGTTTAAGCCACGCAAAAGCGGATGATGCCTGTTAAGACTGTGATGCCGATATACGCCCGACAGCTTTTTTTGCAAGGTGTGGTTAGGAATACCGTAGTTATAATAAAGGCTTGCCTGTGCACCCCAGCAAATGTTAAAAATTGAGTAAACGTTCTTATGTGCCCAATCGAAAATCTCGGTAAGCTCCTGCCAATAGTCAACGTCCTCATAACGCAAATGCTCTACAGGGGCACCGGTTATAATCATACCGTCAAATTTTCTGTGCTTTATGTCGTCCAAGCATTTATAAAACGTGTCAAGATGCTCGCTTTCGGTGTTTTTGCTGCAATGAGAAGCGGTTTGCAGCAGCTCGACATTAACCTGCAAGGGGCTGTTGCCCAGCAAGCGTAAAAGCTGTGTTTCGGTTTGTATTTTTGTAGGCATAAGGTTTAAAATCAGAATTTCCAACGGACGAATATCTTGTGTTAACGCCCTTGTTTCGGTAATTGTAAAAATGTTTTCCGATTCTAAAATTTTATGTGCCGGTAAATCGCTTTTTATTTTAATAGGCATAGTTTTCGCTATCCTGCCTTTCGGGTTTTAAAACCGCTTAATACTGCTTGCCCCAATAAACTTCATGCTTTGCAGGGTTGCCGCAGCAAACGCAATTATCGGAGTGTTTTTCTTCTTCAAAGGGAATACACCGGCTTTTTACGCCGCCGGTTTCGTTTTTAATTTTGTCCTCGCAAGCCGAATCTCCGCACCACATAGCACGAATAAACCCGGGTCGGTTTGCCGCAGTATCAATAAACTCATCATAGTTTTTTGCAACAAAAACTTTGCTCTCTAAATTTGCTTTTGCACGGGCAAGCAAGCCGTCGTGCAGCTCTGCCAGCAAACGTGCAACCTCGGTTTGCAAATTTTCGAACGGAACTGTAATTTTCTCTCGGGTATCTCGCCTTACCAGCACGCACTGCCCGTTTTCAATATCCTTTGGTCCAACCTCTAAACGCAGTGGCACGCCTTTCATTTCGTATTGGCTGAACTTCCAACCCGGCGAATTGTCCGAATCGTCCAGCTTTACACGAAAATCTGCACTAAGCTGTGCTTTAAGCTCGGCGGCTTTAGCAAGCACGCCCTCTTTATGCTGTGCTATAGGCACAATTGCAACCTGCACAGGGGCAATTTTGGGCGGCAAAATCAAGCCGTCGTCGTCGCCGTGAACCATAATAATTGCACCAAGCATACGGGTAGAAACACCCCACGAGGTTTGATGCGGGTAATGCTGTTTGTTATCTCGTCCGGTGAATTTAATGTCAAAGCTTTTGCAAAAACCGTCGCCAAAATAATGTGTTGTGCCGCCCTGCAACGCAACGCCGTTATACATCATCGGCTCTATGGTATAGGTTGCTTCGGCACCTGCAAACTTTTCTTTTTCGGTTTTTTGCCCCACAATTGCGGGTATAGCTAAAGTGTCCCTATAAAAATCTTCATAAACCTGCAGCATACGCAAGGTTTCTTCTTGTGCTTGCTCGGGCGTTTCGTGCAGGGTATGCCCCTCTTGCCACAAGAATTCGGAAGTTCTTAAAAACGGGCGGGTTGTTTTTTCCCATCGTACGACATTGCACCACTGGTTATAAAGCTTTGGTAAATCACGATAGGTGTTTACAATTTTTGCATAATGCTCGCAAAAAAGCGTCTCGGAAGTCGGGCGGATGCACAAGCGTTCGTTTAACTTTTCGCTGCCGCCGTATGTTACCCAAGCAACCTCGGGGGCAAAGCCCTCTACATGGTCTTTCTCTTTTTGCAGCAAGCTTTCGGGTATAAGCAGCGGCATATACACGTTTTCGTGGTCGGTTTCTTTAAATCGGCGGTCCATATCCGCCTGAATATTCTCCCATATTGCATAGCCGTAAGGACGAATTACCATAAAGCCCTTAACGCCCGAATAATCAACCAATTCGGCTTTTTTTACAATATCGGTGTACCATTTTGCAAAGTCAACATCTCGGCTTGTAATAGCCTCGACCATTTTTTTATTGTTTGCCATAAGTTCAATCCTCTTCTTTAATTATACTCTGCATATGATTATACCTTTTTTGTACAAAAAAATCAATACACACTTTATATTAAATTGCCATATTAAATTCGGCTCTTTACAAATCAACGCATTTGTGTTAAATTAGTAATATAAATTTAAACTATTATTTTGGAGGGTTTAAAGCTATGATTATATGCAACAGATGCAACCAACAAAACGAAGACGACGCATTGTTTTGCAGCTATTGCGGCGAAAATATATCTGCACAACCACGCCCCACAACACTTAACGGTGTGCCTCTTGAACAACAAGCTGCACCGGTTACGCCGCAACCACCTTCCCCACCTGTCAACCAGTCCCCGGGGCAACCATATAATGGGCAATATCCACAATATCCGCAACAGCCGCAGCAACCTTACAACGGGCAGTATCCGCAATATCAATACCCGCAATATCCTCAGCAGCCCTACAATGGGCAATATCCGCAATACCCCAATTACGCCAATAACGGCGACGGTGCCGCAACAGGCTCTTTGGTGTGCGGAATAATCGGCTTGTTTGTTGCCGGGCTTATTATGGGCATTATTGCAATTGTGCAGGGCAACAAAGCTAAAAAGCTGGGTTATACCGGCGGCAAAGCAACCGCAGGCATAGTTTTGGGAATTATAGATATTGCTTGCATGGTGCTTTTTATGATTATAAATTTTGGCGGATTTTTATATTTTTGATTAACTTAATTAAGCAAGCCGATATACTTAAATGTATATCGGTTTTTGTTTTGTGCAAAATATACAAAAATCGATATAAAATTTCTACACCTGTTTTCTAAAATTACTTGAATTTGATTTAAAACTATGTTAAAATTATTATGAACGATTTTTGAACGTATTATAATGCTGTTCAAATCGTAACCTTTCATTGCTGGTATATGGGAGAGCTTCTGAAAATGCCCCGAAATCGGCTGGAGAACAAATTTTTATTTTTATCGGAGGGCAAACATGAATCAGGCAATTAATGACGAAAGAACACCATTGGGGCTGTTTCACGATGGTGATTCGACTGCAGCCTATGAGTATTTGGGTGCACATTTTACAAGATGGGAAAATCGCAGCGGCGTAGTGTTCCGTGTTTGGGCACCAAACGCTTTGAGTGTTTCGGTTGTGGGCGACTTTAACGACTGGGACAAATTTGCTAATTTTATGTATAAAATCAGCGACAAAGGCGTTTGGGAAGTTTTTATTGAAGGCTTAGGGCTTAACTCGAACTATAAATATTGTGTAGAAACACCGTGGATGGAGCGTGTGCTAAAAAGCGACCCTTATGCTTTTCATGCCGAGGTACGCCCCAGCAATGCTTCGCTTGTTTACAGCATTGGCGGCTTTAACTGGACGGATGATGCTTGGCTTGCTTCTCATAAAGACAACAGCCATTTTGAAAAGCCGATGAATATATACGAAATTCACGCAGGCTCGTGGAAGAAAAAGCCCGACGGTTCTCACTTTAGCTATCGTGAGTTAGCCGCAGAGCTTGTGCCGTATATGAAGAAAATGAACTATACCCATGTTGAGTTTATGCCTATAACCGAGTACCCGTTCGACGACAGCTGGGGGTACCAGGTAACGGGCTATTTTGCACCAACCTCTCGCTATGGCACACCACACGATTTAATGAGCTTTATTAACGAAATGCACAATGCGGGTTTGGGCGTTATTTTAGACTGGGTTCCTGCTCACTTCCCCCGTGATTTGCACGGCTTGGGCAAGTTTGACGGCACCTGCTGCTATGAATATGCCGACACACGCAAAGGCGAGCACAAAGAATGGGGCACCTATGTTTTTGATTATACCCGTTATGAGGTAGTAAGCTTTTTAATTTCGAGTGCTATGTACTGGCTTAAAGAGTTCCATATAGACGGTATTCGTGTTGACGCCGTTGCCTCTATGCTGTACCTTGATTATAACCGTAACGACGGCGAATGGGTTGCCAACAAATACGGCGGCAAAGAGAATTTGGAGGCTGTTGACTTTTTGCAGCGGCTTAACAAAACAATTCACCAGCACTTCCCCGGTGCTATGATGATAGCCGAAGAAAGCACCTCGTGGCCAAAGGTTTCGCAATCGGTAGAAGACGGCGGCTTGGGCTTTGATTATAAATGGAATATGGGCTGGATGAACGA
>JAISII010000095.1 GCA_031262125.1 Oscillospiraceae bacterium
TCTCGGGGTCTAACAGCCCGGTGGGGCGAATTATTTGTTCGGCAATAACTTTGCTTTTTTCAAGCTCAAAATCGCCCGGTGTTGCACTAACAAACACCGCTTGGTTAATTTTATCGTAAAATTCTTCAAACTTTAGGGGGCGGTTGTCAAAAGCCGAGGGCAGCCTAAAACCGTACTCCACAAGAGACTTTTTGCGTGCGAAATCGCCTGCATACATACCACGTGCCTGCGGCAGCGAAACGTGCGATTCGTCTACCATAAGCAAATAATCATCGGGGAAATAATCTAAAAGGGTGTACGGCGGCGAACCCGGCTTGCGGCGGGAGATTACTCTGGAGTAATTCTCGATACCTGAGCAAAAGCCGATTTCTTGCAGCATTTCAATATCGTAATTTGTGCGTTGCTCCAAACGCTGGGCTTCGAGCAGCTTGCCGTTTTCTCTGAAAAATTTTAGCCGTGCAGCCAATTCCTCCTGCAGCTCTTTAACCGCCTCTAGCATTTTATCGCCCGAAACAATATAGTGCGAAGCCGGGTAAATTGCAACGTGGCGTACCACGCCTTTAAGCTCCCCCGTCAGCGGGTTAACCTCACTTATACGCTCGACCTCGTCGCCGAAAAATTCAATTCTGATTACGGTGTCGCTCGAATATGCCGGGCAAAGCTCGACCGTGTCGCCGCGGATTCGAAACTTATTGCGTGTGAGAGCCAAATCGTTTCGCTCATATTGCAGCTCGACCAATTTTTTAACCAAATCATCACGCTTTTTGGTCATGCCCGGTCGTAGCGAAATAACCATATTTCGGTAATCTATCGGGTTACCCAAAGAGTAAATGCACGAAATTGAAGCCACAATAATAACATCCCGCCGCTCAGAAAGTGCCAAGGTTGCACTGTGCCGCAGCTTGTCAATTTCGTCGTTAATCGAGCTGTCTTTTTCAATATAAGTGTCGGTATTGGGTATATAGGCTTCGGGCTGGTAATAATCAAAATAGCTTACATAATACTCAACAGCATTGTTTGGGAAAAACTCTTTAAATTCGGTGCAAAGCTGAGCCGCAAGGGTTTTGTTGTGTGCCAAAATCAGTGTTGGGCGTTGCAGGTTGTTTATAATATTTGCCATAGCAAAGGTTTTGCCCGAGCCGGTAACGCCGAGCAGGGTTTGCTCTTTGTTGCCGTTTTTTATGCTTTGGCAAATTTTTTCGATTGCTTGCGGCTGGTCGCCCGTTGGTTTATAAGGCGAAACAAGTTGGAATTTGTTGCTGATTTCAGTATTGTTCATAGTAATATTGTACCAATCAAATCAAAAGATATATTTTATCGCAAAATACTTTTGCACAGACAATTAAGCTTGAAAAAAAACAAACTTTTACCTCTCAACAAAAATGCCCACATCATACTCGCTGTCGGCAAGAGAAATATAGTCGTTGTCGGCGTAAATAATATGGTCAGATAAACGCACCCCAACCAAGGCGAGTGCGTCTTTTATTTGGGCGGTTACGGTAATATCCTCCCGTGAGGGTATTGCCACGCCGGATGGATGATTATGTGCCACAATTGCCCTTGCTGCGTTAAACCGCAAAGCAAGCGATACAATATTCCTAATAGGCATATCTGCCGAATTAACCGAGCCGTTGGAAACAACACCCGAAAACAGCTCTTTGCCTTTGGCGTCGAGCAAAAGCAGCACAACAACTTCGTTATCCCGCCCGATAAATTTCATTCGCAGGTGTTCGCCGATATTGTCTAAATCGACAATTTTGTTGTGGTTTTTGTACTTGTCGTCGTAATAAACACGGGTTATGTGCGGAACTAAATTTAAAAACACGGCACAGCTTTCGGTGCAGCCAGATTCTCTCAAAGCGTCAATCGGGGCATCAAAAACAGACGCAAGCGAACCAAAATCATCCAAAAGCTTGTGTGCTAAAGGGTTGGTGTCGGCTCTCGGGATAGCATAATAAAGCAGAACCTCTAAAATTTCGTGAGGTTCAAAGCCTTCAAAACCAAAATTGTCCAAAAATCGTTTACGCATTCTTGCACGGTGCCCGCTATGCCCATGCGTAGGTGCAGTGGTGCTTTTTTTGCCTTTGTTTTTATCGTCCAACTTTGTTCACCGTAAAAATGTTCTCACACATAATATTATGTGCCTTTTTATTGTCATCAACAAATAATGTTCTAAAATTGCCGTAACAACTATTCTTAAACCGTAAAATAGCTTGCTTATATCTTGCGGGAACCGGGTTTAATCGGCTCGGATTTACCCTCTTTGCACAGCGGGCATTCCTCCGGCGTCCACGATTCTACATCAACGGTAATAACCGACTTAAACGGCACGCCAAAATCAACATTGCCGCCCGAACGGTTAACAATCGAGCCAACGCCTACAACGTCTGCCCCCATTGTTTTAAGCAGCGATAAAACTTCTTTAACCGACTTGCCTGTGGTAACAACGTCCTCAACCACCAGCACCTTTTGCCCCGGCACAATGCTAAAGCCCCTACGCAGTGCAAACTCGCCGTCTTCACGCTCGGCAAAATAGTTTTCGCAACCCAAGTGGCGGCTTACTTCATATGCCATTTGTATTGCACCCATTGCAGGGCCAACCACGATTTCTACACCGTCGTTTGCAAACTGCTTTGCCAGTGCTTCGCACAGCTCTTCGCTGTATTTTGTGTTTTTAAATATTTTAGCACATTGAAGGTACTTGTCGCTGTGGCGGCCGGATGTCAGCTTAAAATGCCCCTCCAGCAAAACCCCTGCTTCTTTCAAAACTTCCAACACACGTTCTTTTGTAATCATCTTAAAATTTCCTCCTTAATACAATATGTTCCTACTTTATATTGTAATAATACTATATTTAGTCTGTTTAGTCAAGTCTTTTGGTGGTTGTGCATCGTTTTTTGGCTAATTTTATTTTGAAATGCAAAAGATTTTAAAATTAGGTTTGTATTTAAATTTTTCTATTGCTATTTTTGACGTTGTTTGCTATAATTTATAATGTTTTTAAAATCAAATAATATAAGTTTATTGTTTTAGAGGTATAAATATGGACATGAGAGGTTCTAACCATTCTGCTTCTGTTTATGAAGCTTGGCATCAAAGAAATTTCTTGGATTCTGATAGAGCGACAAATGTCGCATTGGATACAATGGGTTGCTATCCACTAAATAATGCTCAAGTTAACACCGAAGTTAACGCCCTTGGATGGGTGCTGAATAATGTGTGTGATTCGGACGAAAAAACACTTACTCACTGTTGTGAGAACCTTACTGTTGATTGGATTTTGTTAGCTCTTGCAGCGAATGCCGTTGGTAAAAATGTTAACTGGTTATCATCTTTGCACATAACAATTGACCCGATAGAATATATAAAAAACACGGGTACAAAAACCTTAATAATTCAAGATACTGCATATCTTAAAATTTCCGAATCCATTAATAACCTCGGATTAAAAAGAGTAATAATAACTTCGTTGTCTGATTATGCTAAGGACAAAATTGACGATAACCTGCCAAACGAGCTTAAAGAACTGTTAAAAGAAAGTTTATACGAAAAAATTGTAAAAAACAAGCCTGATAATATTAAGTATGACATTATTGCTTGGAAAGATTTTTTGCAAATGGGCAAAGGCAAAAAATTAAGCAAAAGTGATACTTCTAAGGTTGCAGGTGATGATATTTTCGGCACATTTTATTCCAGCGGTTCTACAGGTCAGCCTAAAGCAATCAAAATTATGAATAAGGGCATTATTGCAATGGCAGATGACATTTATCCGTCTATATATGACCGTATAAATATTGAACCGGGAGACAGAATGTTGGCACAAATTCATCCCAGCCATATGGCTACTACCGGGCATATGGCAATTGTACCAATGTTACTGGGAGCCACTTTGGCAATCAACCCAATTTTCACTGTAGACAAATTGCTTGATAGTATGCGAACACTTGCCCCAATTAATCACTTAGTTACTTCACCAACGCAAAGCATACACCTGCTTTCGGGGGGGGGGGGGGTAAAAACGAGTTTAGCTGCCTAAAGTCTGTTTGGCTGGTTTCTGAAAGATTAACAAGAAAAAATGCTAAACAACTCTTCCCTATTTTTAGTTATCTCGGAGCAAAAAACATTTCGGTTGCATATGGTGCAAACGAAACGGGATGTCTAACATTAATTGGAAACGAAAAGTCATTAAATTTGCTACATAGAGCCTCCCCAGTTTGCTGGCGTATTGTCGATGAAAATAACAAAGAAATCTTAGGTGATGGTGTTGGTCAACTGCAAGTTAAAACACCGTCAATTATGTATGGATATAGAAATGAACTGCAAACCAAAGAAGTTTTTACTGACGATGGTTGGTTTAAAACCGGCGACACTGCCCGGTCTATAAAATTAAAGGACGGTTGCAAATATGCCGACCCATTAGGGCGAGATAATGTTTACAATTCATTTGTAACAGCCGAAGGCAAAAAAATCAGCGGTGTTTTGGTTGACGAATTTATTGGAGAAATTGAAGGTATTGCAGCTGTTCAAACTATGGCTTTGCCAATAAAAAGCCAAAACGAAGCACATGTTTTTGTTTGTCATATGACTTTAGATAAAGATTTCTGCGGAAATAAAGAAAACCTAATGAAATCGATAATCAGAAAATGCCGTATGCGTTTTAAGGGAGCATTTGTACCTGTTGGGTACAAGTTTACCGCAATGCCTGTAAGCATAACTTTGCACAAACGAGATTTAGCACTTATGGCAAAAGATTATAATGGTTTTTGCGACTTGATTAACGAAGAATTGACTGATGTTCATTTTAAAACTTAAAAACGCAACCCCAAGCCGTTTTTTCAGCTTGGGGTTGTTTAAATATTTTAACATTTTTTTGTTTAGTCAAGTGTTTTGGCGGTTGTGCAGTAAAAAAACAGGCATGCAATTTTGCACACCTGTTTTATAAAGTTATAGACTTGTTTCGTTGAACAAAACTAATTTAGCTCAAGCTTGCAGCATAAGTTGCCAAATTGGTATTAACAATGCAATCACCCAATGCACTGAAGGGTGCAGTAAGCAACCAATAGTCGCCCTCGGCGTGGGTTTTGTCGCCCAAATAGAGGGTTAAACCAGCTTCCGAGAGGTAATATTCGGTTTCAAGCTCTTTAGCATTAACAATATACTTTTGATTCAAAGCTTCCGAAACTGAACTATAATCAATATTTTCAGGTTGCTCTACGTTAGTAAATTCAAAAACACCATTGGCAATAGCGGTACCTAATTTGTCCAAATCAAAAAATTCTGTAATTCCCATTGCTTCGGTTTTGGTGCCGGTTAAATCAAGAGTTGTGAATGTTACCGAAGATGTAGGATATGCTGCACCGACTGTTGTAACCGTACATATTTCACCAACGCTTAAATAGTAGTTGCCCATTACCTCGTTGCCAACAATAGAATAGTCGCTTTCGGCAACAGAAGTAACATCCGGGTCGCTATTAACAAGCGACCATGTGCCAAAAGTTTTTAAAGTTTCGTTATACTGGTTTTGCAGGTCAAAATAATCCAGTGTGCCGATAACTACGTATTCGGCAGAGGATTCGCCTTTGGTTTCGGTTTCTATTTGAATTTGCAATTGATTGTTAAGCGGTTCTACATGGTCTGCCGCCTCAGTTGGTGCTTCTGTTGTTGGTGCGGGAGTTGTTTGCGGTGCCTCAGTTGTGCTGCCTTGGCAGCCTGCAAAAGCAACCAGCACTAACATTGTGCAAATAATTGTGCATAAAACTTTTTTAAACATTTTTGTTTCTCCTTAAATTTAGTGTTTAAATTCTCAAAATATATTTGATATATATAAAACCCCCAACAAAAAGCTGAGGGTTTTAATAACAATGGGTTAATTATTCTGCAACAGAAATAACAGCACCCGAACCTACAGTTCTGCCGCCTTCACGGATAGCAAAACGCAGACCAACTTCGATAGCGATTGGTGTGATAAGCTCAACATCCATCTCTACGTTGTCGCCGGGAACGCACATTTCTACACCCTCGGGGAGTGTGATTGTGCCTGTAACGTCAGTTGTTCTAAAATAGAACTGGGGACGGTAGTTGTTGAAGAAAGGTGTATGACGACCGCCTTCGTCTTTAGTAAGAACATAAACCTGACCACGGAATTTTGTATGAGGTTTGATGGAACCGGGTTTAGCCAGAACCTGACCACGCTCGATTTCGGTTCTTTGAACACCACGGAGCAGAACGCCTACGTTGTCGCCTGCTTCTGCATAATCAAGTGATTTACGGAACATTTCAAGACCTGTAACAACAACAGAACGGCTCTCGTCGCTAAGACCAACGATTTCTACGTTTTCGCCGGTTTTAACTTGACCACGCTCTACACGGCCTGTGGCAACAGTGCCGCGGCCTGTGATTGTGAAAACGTCTTCAACAGGCATAAGGAAGGGCAGGTCAGCTTTACGCTCGGGAGTAGGAATGAAGCTGTCTACAGCAGCCATAAGCTCGTGAATGCAAGCATACTCGGGAGCAGATGCATCTTTGCTTGTGCTGTTAAGTGCCAAATAAGCAGAACCTTTAACAACAGGAGTGTCGTCGCCAGGGAACTCATACTCAGAAAGCAGGTCACGGATTTCCATCTCAACCAACTCGATAAGTTCGGGGTCGTCTACTTGGTCGGTTTTGTTCATAAATACAACGATGTGCGGAACGCCAACCTGACGTGAAAGCAGGATGTGCTCACGTGTTTGGGGCATAGGACCGTCGGCAGCCGAAACAACCAGAATAGCACCGTCCATCTGAGCAGCACCGGTAATCATGTTTTTAACAGAGTCGGCGTGCCCGGGGCAGTCTACGTGTGCATAGTGGCGTTGTTCTGTCTGATACTCAACGTGAGCTGTGTTGATTGTAATACCACGCTCTCTTTCTTCTGGAGCCTTATCGATATTAGCGTAATCTACGAACTCTGCGTCGCCCTCTAAATTGAGAACCTTTGTGATAGCTGCTGTGAGTGTGGTTTTACCATGGTCAACGTGACCGATGGTACCAATATTAACGTGCGGTTTTGTTCTTTCAAACTTTGCTCTTGCCATAGTAGGAAAATCCTCCTTAAAGTTTTTTAAAAATCTTTTTTTATTTGTTTTTGTTTGAATATAACCTTTGTTACCGAATATTTTAAGCGGTAACATAAGAATAATTCAGTAATGTAGCTATTCTATCAACTTTTTTTAAAAAAATCAATAGTTTTTGCAATAATTTTAATCTTTTTTGCTGCGTTCGCTCATAATCTTCTCAGAAATGCTCTTTGGAACCTCTGCATAGTGGCTTGGTTCCATAACATACTGACCACGTCCCTGTGTTTTTGAACGCATATCGGTAGCATAACCGAACATTTCGGAAAGCGGAACGTTTGCAACAATTCGCTGTGCACCGTTCTCGGCTGTCATGCCCTGAATCATACCACGGCGTGAGTTAAGGTCGCCCATAACGTCGCCCATATATTCTTCGGGAACAATAACAGTTACCTTCATAATAGGTTCAAGCAGAACCGGGTCGGCTTTTTTCATAGCAGATTTAAATGCGATAGAACCAGCAATTTTAAACGCCATTTCCGAAGAGTCAACCTCGTGGTACGAACCGTCGAACAGTGTGGCTTTAACGTCAACTACGTTGTAGCCTGCTAAAACACCCGAAAGCATTGCACCCTGAATACCGTGGTCAACAGCGGGAATGTATTCTTTTGGAATTACACCGCCGACAATGTTGTTAACAAACTCATAACCTTTGGTCGGGTTAGGCTCAACAGTAATTTTAACATGACCGTATTGACCTTTACCGCCGGACTGACGTGCGTATTTTTCATCAACAGTAGCAGAAGTGCGTATAGTTTCTTTATAAGCAACCTGCGGTTTGCCGATGTTTGCTTCTACTTTAAATTCACGCAGAAGTCTGTCTACGATAATTTCAAGGTGAAGCTCGCCCATACCTGCAATAATAGTCTGCCCTGTTTCCTCGTCGGTATAAGCCATAAAGGTGGGGTCTTCCTCTGCAAGCTTTGCAAGAGCAATACCCATCTTTTCTTGCCCGGCCTTTGTTTTAGGCTCAATAGCAACACGGATAACCGGTTCGGGGAACTCCATAGACTCTAAAATTACGGGACTTTTGGGGTCGCACAAGGTGTCGCCCGTGGTGGTGTTTTTAAGACCTACTGCTGCGGCAATATCGCCTGCGTAGCAGATGTCGATGTCTTTACGGTCGTTGGCGTGCATTTGCAAAATACGGCCTATACGTTCGTTATTATCTTTAGTAGAATTATAAACGGTAGAACCGGCACTTACAAAGCCCGAATATACACGGAAGAAGCACAGCTTGCCAACATAGGGGTCGGTAGCAATTTTAAACGCCAGTGCCGAAAACGGCTCTTCGTCGGAAGAATGGCGTTCCATTTCCTCTTCGGTTTCGGGGTCAACGCCCTTAATAGATGCAACGTCCGTAGGAGCGGGCATATAGTCGACAATAGCATCCAAAAGCTTTTGAACGCCCTTGTTGCGGTATGATGTTCCGCAGGTTACGGGAACCATTGCGTTTGCTATTGTAGCTTTGCGGATTGTTGCACGCATTTCGTCTTCGGTAATTTCCTCACCGCCGAAATACTTTTCCATTAAAGCTTCATCCTGCTCGGCAACCGACTCAATAAGCTCATCACGGTATTTTTGTGCAATTTCTTTCATATCGTCCGGAATTTCTTCTTGGCGATAATCTTTGCCCAAATCGTCGTAATAAACCTCGGCCTTCATAGTTACGAGGTCGATAATACCCTTAAAGGTGTCCTCGCTGCCTATGGGGAGCTGAATGGGAACAGCATTTGCTTTTAATCTGTCTTTAACCATCTGCACAACACGGTAAAAATCAGCACCCATAATGTCCATCTTGTTTACATAAATCATTCTGGGAACTTTATAGTTATCGGCTTGACGCCAAACGGTTTCGGATTGAGGCTCTACGCCCCCTTTTGCACACATTACGGTAACAGAGCCGTCTAAAACACGGAGCGAACGCTCAACTTCAACGGTAAAATCAACGTGTCCCGGCGTATCGATAATATTAACACGATGGTCACGCCAAAAGCATGTTGTAGCAGCCGAGGTGATTGTAATGCCTCTTTCCTGCTCCTGAACCATCCAGTCCATAGTAGCGGCACCGTCGTGAACCTCGCCGATTTTGTGGCTGATACCTGTATAGAACAAAATACGTTCTGTGGTTGTTGTTTTACCGGCATCAATATGTGCCATAATGCCGATATTACGTGTCATTTCTAAAGAAACTTGCCTTGCCATATTAAAAATATACTCCTTCTTAATAACTAAGCACTACAGAGAAAATTACCATCTGTAATGTGCAAACGCTTTATTTGCTTCTGCCATTTTATGTGTGTCGTCACGCTTCTTGGCAGAACCGCCTGTGCCGTTTACAGCATCAAGAATTTCGCCTGCAAGTCTTTCCTTCATTGTTTTTTCGCTTCTTAGTCTTGAGTAGTTGGATAACCAACGCAAGCCCAATGTCTGACGCCTTGCGGGGCGTACGTCCATAGGCACTTGGTAGGTGGCACCGCCCACACGGCGAGCCTTAACCTCCAGCAACGGCATAACATTTTCCATTGCTGCCTCAAACTGCTCCAGCGGATCCTTGCCTGTTTTCTCTCTAATAATATCAAAAGCACCATACACAATTTTTTGTGCTACACCACGTTTGCCGTCATACATAATGCTGTTTATCAAACGGGTTACGAGCTTTGAATTATAAAGCGGGTCAGCAAGAACATCACGCTTTGCTATTTGGCCTCTTCTTGGCATTTTTCTTCCCTCCTTCTTAATGGATAGAAATCTTCGGTACTCATGAGGGTATAGCCCTCCTGCAAAACGCACAACAAAAAACCATACATAAATATATATAATTAACTGCGTGCATATTTTGCAACCAGTGATTTGCTTTTTTTGTTTTTAGCTTTTTAGTAAAGCTTACTTTTTACCGGCCTTTGGCCTTTTTGCACCATATTTTGAGCGAGCCTGCATACGTTTTGCAACGCCTTGGGCATCAAGTGTGCCACGGATGATGTGGTAACGCACACCGGGCAAGTCTTTTACACGACCGCCACGAATAAGCACAACGCTATGCTCCTGCAAATTATGGCCAACCCCGGGGATGTAAGAACTAACCTCGATACCGTTGCTTAAACGAACACGGGCAATCTTACGCAAAGCAGAGTTAGGCTTCTTTGGTGTAGCAGTTTTAACGGCTGTGCAAACGCCACGTTTTTGCGGTGAGTTTTGGTCGATAGCACGGCGTTTTTTGCTGTTCCAGCCCTTTAACAGAGCGGGGGCTTTCGCCTTCTTTTCCGAAACCTCTCTCCCTTTTCTAACCAATTGGTTAAAGGTAGGCATATTTTATCTCCTTTC
>JAISII010000103.1 GCA_031262125.1 Oscillospiraceae bacterium
AAGAAAATCGTGTTGTGGTCCATTATGCGGAAGAAGGCTTTGGCACGTTTGTTTGTAATCGAGTGATAAAGTGTGCTCATTGTATAAAGCACAATAAGGCTTGCACCATAAACAGCACAAGAGGTTATGGTTAGCGGGTCGCCCCCTAAAGCGGCAAAAACCAAAAGCACAACCATACCGGCTATCGAGAGCATACTGCCCACACCGTGGGTTATTGCGTTAAAAATTTCTTCGCCTAAAGAATAGCGTTTGCGTAGCCGCTGCGGCTTTTGCAAAACATTACTTTTCAGCGGAAAATCCGTTTTTTTTTAACAAGAGCCGATTGTTCGGCACTTTGCGGGTGTTCTTCTTCATAAAGCAGGTCGCAGCTGTCGCCATCGCCCAAAAAAGTTGCTGTTTCGGGGTTTATGTCAAAATCCATGGCATCGGTGTTTTGTGCATCCTCAGTTAGTGGCACTGTATAACCATGCTTAACAAAAAACACAAGCTCGTTTAGTGGAATTTTAATATAGTGGTAGCCGCAACGCAGGTCGGTTTGCGTTATTGTGCCGTCGGCTTTAAGGCGAATTTTGGTCATCCCCTCGGGCAAATAAACATTGCGTCCGTCGGCGTTTTGGGTATAAACCGGGGCTATCATCAACCCTTGCCCAAGCATTAACTGGTCTTCTATTGTTTTGCAGCTTTCGTCATCGGGGTAATCAAACGCCAAGGGTCTAAAGAGCATTTCGTTGTTTTCTACGGCGTTTAAAAATTCGCTGTAAAGGTATGGCAAAAGCCGATAGCGGAACTTCACAAAGTTTGCAAACCAATCTTTATGCTTAAAGCGATAAAACTCTTGGTCTCGTGTGCCGATAGCTGAGTGGTTACGCAGCAGAGGGGTAAACACGCCCAAAGCAAGCCACCGCAGCAGCAAATCTTCGGTACAGTTGGCATTAAAGCCGCCTAAATCGGCACCCGAATATAAAAACCCGCACATATTAAGCGACGGCATAACCTTTAGCTGGTTTAAAATATGCCCCCACCACGAGTGGTTGTCGCCCGTCCAAATTCCGGCGTAGCGGTGCATGCCAATATAGGATGCACGGCTGAAGAGCAAAGTGCGTTTGTCCGGCACGGCTTCTTGCAAGCCTTCGGCGGCACTGCGGGTCATATTAAACCCAAACAGGTTGTGTACATCATAGTGGCACACTTTTTGCGTGCCTGTGTTATGGTAAAAGCTTCTATAATCATCGCCCGAGTTTGCAAGACGGGCAAAGGTGTCTTTAAGCTCAAAAAAATCCCACGGAGAGTTGGTCAGCTTGCCGCTGTGGTTTTTTACCGATTTAAAGGCTTTATCAAAACCCTCTGCCGAATAAAAAATTGCAGGCTCGTTCATATCGTTCCAAAAGCCCTCAATGCCCATATCGGTCAGTTTTTTATATTTTGCACCAAACCACTTTCTGGCGTCGGGGTTTAAAAAATCGGGGAAGTGTGTAAGCCCGGGCCAAACTGCTGCGGCAAAGTCGTTGCCGTCTTTGTCCTTGCAAAAATAGTTGTTTGCAACGCCTTCTTCATACACATCATAGCCTTGCTCGATTTTTACACCTGCGTCGATAATCGGAATCAAGCGTATGCCCCGTGCCTTCATCTCGGCAACAAAGCTTTCAAAATCGGGGAACTTATCGTCGTCTATGGTAAAATCTTTAAAATCCACCATATAGTCGATATCAAGGTAAATTGTGTCCAGCGGAATCCCCGCATTTTGGTAGCCGTCGGCAACCGCACGCACCGAGTCGGCATTGCCGTAGCTCCAGCGGCTTTGCTGAAAGCCAAATGCCCACATTGGCGGAATATAGCTTTTGCCGATAAGCTCACGGAACTCTTTTACAATTGCAAGGCACGATTCCCCCGTAATTATGTAAACATCCAAATTTGCATTTAGCGGTGTTACGGTTAGCTTGTCGGGGTCGGTGTAGCCTATGTCGAAGGTCATTTTTCCGGGGAAGTCGAAATAAACGCCGAACTTTTGTTCACCATCGATAATTAAAAAATTGTGTGCCCCATAAAGCGAGGATTTATCCTCGGTGTGGAACGGGTCATCCGAACAGAAGCTTTCATAAATCCAGCCCCTTTTGTTAATGCCCCGCACAGCCTGCCCCAAGCCATAAACTATGTCGCTTTGTGCAAGGTTTGCGGCAAACTGCATTGTCTCATTGGTTTTTGTTACGTCAAAAAAGTCAATTTCGCCATTTTGTTGCGGTATGTTTTTAACAACGCTTTCGGTGTTAAAAGGTGTGCCGTAGCTGTATTTTTTAATCAATTTCGCTCTCCTTTTTTTGCTTTGCCATATGCCGTAGGATTATAGCAAAAGCTGTTAAATAAAAATTATTTGTTTTTTGTTTGTGTGCCTTTTGCCTTAAAGGCGAAAAACCGTTGCCCAACATAATTGAACAGTGTAAAAAAGCACATTGCAACAAGGGTGGCAGCATTAACTGTAAAATTATCATATGTTTTAAACAGGTTTGTAAAAAATTCGTTGTTAAAAATACCTGTTGCCCATGTTTTAAAGGGCTCTATTGTAATAAGCCAATTAACTGCGTTTTGGGCTAAAAAGTAAGCTAAAAAGTAGCAAACACCAATGTTTATCCAAAATTTTAAAATTGGTTGCCAGCCTTTTTCGGTATTTTTGAAAGTAAAATATTTGTTTAAAAAGTAGCTCATAAAGCTTGCTAAAATGTAAGACACCCCCGACGAAACCCAAAAGTTAACATCGGTGTTTAAAAAGTTAAAAACAAGGTTTAAAAACACAAAGTTTAGCCCTGTGCCTACAATTGTGTTAAGCACGCCCACAAGTAAAAACTTCCAAAACTTAACATCAAAAAAAGTTTTAAATCTTTCCTTCATTCAATATATACTCCGAACTTTTATAAATATCAATCTTCTTTTGCCGGCGTTGCTTCTTGTGTATTTAGCGGGGCTTTTGCAGTTTTAAAATCTTCTATATTTGTTTTGCTGCAAATATAAACGGGGCGGTCTTTGGCTTCCATATAAATCCGCCCGATATACTCGCCCAAAATGCCTATAGAAAACTCGGTAATGCCGCCGATAAACAGGCTTATAGAAATTGTGGTGGCATAACCCGGCAAATCTTTGCCGAAAATTAATGTTTGAATTATTACAACGAGCATATACAAAAAGGCTAAAGAAGAAATAGTAAAGCCCAAAAATGCAATAAACCGCAACGGTGCAACCGAAAATGCGGTTATACCGTCTATTGCGTATTTAAACAGCCCCCAAAAGCTCCATTTTGTTGCACCTATTTCTCGTGCTACATTTTCATAGGGTATCCATTTGGTGTTAAACCCAACCCAACTGAAAATGCCTTTTGTAAACCTTTGCACTTCGCAAAGCTCTAAAATCGAATCTACCACTTGGCGACGCATAATCCGGTAATCTACTGCACCGTGGGGCATTTTAACATCGGTTATTTTGTTGCTGAGCCTGTAAAAAGTGCGGGAAAACGCACTGTGGATTTTCGATTCGCCCACACGGGAAGAACGCATACACTGACAGCAATCATAACCCTCTTGCATTGCCTCTAAAAACTGCGGAAACAGTGAGGGCGGATGCTGCAAGTCAGAATCCATAACAATAACATAATCGCCTGTAGTGTTACGCAAACCGGCATACATTGCAGCCTCTTTGCCAAAATTGCGAGAGAGCGAAATGTATTTTATGTTACTGTATGTTGATGCAAGATTTTTGATAACCAAATAGGTTTTGTCTTTGCTGCCGTCGTTAATTAAAATATAGTTAAAATCATAGCCGGGCAGGGTAGAAATAATTTTATTTGTTTCTTCTACAAAATGGGTTAAGCCGTCTTCCTCGTTATAGCACGGCACAACCAAATCGATGGTTGGCTTTTTAAATCTTACTTCCATATTCCGGTTAACCTTCCTGCAAAGTTTAAAATTTTGTAAAACTTAGTTTTTGTCGTTATCTCTTATTTCGGCTCGGCGGATTTTGCCGCTGATTGTTTTTGGCAGTTCGTCCACAAATTCGACAACACGGGGGTATTTGTAGGGGGCGGTGTTTTGCTTAACAAAATTCTGAATTTCTTTTTTAAGCTCGTCGGACGGTGCATAGCCCTTTGCCAAAATTATGGTAGCCTTTACAAGCTGCCCACGCACAGGGTCGGGCACGCCAGTAACTGCACACTCAACACAAGCGGGGTGTTCTAAAATAGCCGATTCTACCTCAAACGGACCAATACGATAGCCTGAGGATTTTATAACGTCGTCGGTACGCCCCACAAACCAATAAAAGCCGTCTTCGTCTTGCCAAGCGGTGTCGCCCGTGTGGTATATATCATCGTACCATACGGTTTTTGTAAGCTCGGGGTCTTGATAATAGCCGCCGAACATACCGCAGGGCGTGCTTTTATCGGTGCGTATAACAATCTCGCCGACTGTGCCTGTTGGCACGCTGTTGCCCTGCAAATCTACAATATCAACATCCCAAGCGGGGCTGGGTATACCCATAGAGCCGGGCTTTGGTATTGTACCGACTTGGTTAAACAGCGTAAGCGTGGTTTCGGTCTGACCAAAACCCTCCATAAGCCGCAAGCCCGTCATCTCCAGCATTTTGTTATAAACCTCGGCGTTAAGGGGTTCGCCTGCGGTCGAAATATGCTCAAGGGTAGATAAATCGTATTTGCTTAAATCCTCTTGAATAAAAAAGCGGTACATCGTCGGCGGGGCACAAAAAGTGGTAATGCTGTGTTTTTTGAACAACGGCAACAAATCGGCGGGGGTGAACTTGTCAAAATCACGCACAAAAACCGCACCCTCGCACAGCCATTGCCCATAAATTTTGCCCCACATGGCTTTCATCCAGCCTGTGTCGGATATTGTAAAGTGCATACCGTCGGGGTTAACATTATGCCAGTATTTTGCCGTTATAATATGCCCCAGCGGGTATGTAAAATCGTGCCAAACCATTTTTGGCATACCTGTAGTGCCCGAGGTAAAATAAAGCAAAAACGGGTCGCTGTGTTTTGTTTCTATACGTTCCATTGTGTCGGGGAATTTTACATATTCGGCGTCAAAATCACTCCAGCCCGGGGCAGAGGTGCCTTTGGCAGAAATGCGAATTTTTAAAGATGGGCTTTGCGACAATGCTGAGTCGATATGCTCGACAACTTCGCCGTCGGTTGTGGCAACAATTGCTTTAACCTGTGCTGCGTTAAAGCGGTAGATATAGTCTTTTTTTGTCAGCAGGTTTGTTGCGGGTATGCCAACCGCACCAATACGGTGCAAGGCAAGCACGGCAACCCAAAACTGCCAGTGCCGCTTTAGCACGAGCATAACGGTGTCGCCACGGGCAATGCCAAGGCTTAAAAAATAGTTTGCCGCCATTGTCGATTGTTTTTTTAAATCTGCAAATGTAAATATTTTTTCGGTGCCGTAGTCGTCTGTCCAAAGCATTGCGGTTTTGTCAGGGTTTTGTGCGGCCAGCTCGTCCACAACGTCATAGGCAAAGTTAAAATTCGGCTCAAACTTAAAGGTAAGTTTTTTGAGTAACCCTTTTTCGTCAAAAACCTCATTGCAAAATCGTTTGTAAAAATTCATTTTCTTGTTAAAACTCCATATTTATTATAAATTATTCTTATTTTTTTGTTGAGTGAATGGTAACAGCCAAAAATTCGCAGTCTTGCTCATAGGCTACCATTCCGTGGGGTTTTGAGGAATCATAAAATACGCTGTCTCCCTCCGATAAAAACTCAATATGCCCCTCTATTTTAAACTTTAGCCGCCCTTTTAAAATATAGTCGAACTCTTGCCCGGGGTGGCTGCTTAGTGCAATCTCGGCATCCTGCTCTTCCGGTCGGAAAGGGGCGGTAACTTTAAAGCACTCGGCAAGCTTGTTTTGAAAACGATAGCCCAAATGCTCATAGTTAAAGCCGGCACGGCGGTTTATGCTTAGCCCTTGGTTTTTTCTCACAATACTATACCCGCTAAGATGCGGGTTTTCTCCTGTAATAAGCTCAATTAGGTCAACATTAAGCTTTTCTGCCAAATTGTTAAGAAAAGTAAACGAAAAGTCTTTTTCTCCGCTTTCATACTCTAAATATTCTTCTGTGGTAACTCCGGCTGCTGCTGCCGTTTCTTCGGCAGAAAGCTCGGCAATCTCTCGCATTCCTTTAATTCGTTGGGCGATGCCTTTAATGTCTGTCATTTTTTGTACGCTCCGTTCTTGGTTTTTGTTTTTGTTATAACCACCCCGTCCCAACACTCATTTTATTCGTGTTGGTCCACCCCTCCACGGAGGGGAATTTTTCTGTATTGCCGAGACTTCGGCCGGGCGGTTAATTTTTATAATTTAATCTTTAAGGTTGGTATATTGTCTATTGTCTGTGCTAATATTCCCCTCCGGGGAGGGGTGGCTGCTCCCTAAGTAAAAAATAATATTTATTTTTTATTAAAAATCTAAAAAAATAAAATATTTTTAGATTGCACTGAGCAGACGGGGTGGTTTGTGGGCAAGAATTTTTTTAAAATAAAATTTAAATAGAAATTTAAATTTTTTAAGGTCGGGGTGGTTTGTTCAAACCTACTCTCCATTTTGCTCTACTTTATTAGCTGTCTCGGATTTAACTCTGTTAATTGCGTCGTCGAACAACTCGCCTAAATCTGCTTTGCCCAGCGGTGTAGAGGATGAAATTTGATAACCAAGTTCGCTGGTGCTTGCAAAATAAGGGTCTTTAATGCCGCTAAGAGGCACTGCGGTGGATTCTTGTTTAAGAAAAGCATTGATAATTTCGTTGTTATTTGCAATTTTTGCAGCGGCAATATTTGTGGGTGGGGTGCCGTTTTGTTCGGCACGCCGGGTTTGGCACGCCTCGCCGGTTAAATAATCGGCAAGCATTTGTGATGCCTCTACCCAAAAGGTGTTTGAATGTATGCCCAGCATAGTATAGCCGTAATAAGCACTCGTTTTGGTGTTTGTTTGGTTGATTTTTACGGTAGGAATTTGTGCTACGCCCAAGTTTGCACCCAAAGCTTCTTTAGCTTGTTCAACTTGCCAAAAGCCGCAAATGCCCGCTGCTGTTGAGTCGTTTTTAAACCCTGTAATTATAGCATCAACCTCGTGGCTTTTAAAGGTGTTCGGGTTGTTTGCAAAAAGCAAATTAAAGGCATCTAAAGCGTTTATTACAGAGCTTCTATCATAGTTATTAAACTGCTGAACACCCGTTGCAATATCGTAATTTTCGGTTTTAAAGCCGCCTGCAAACAAAAACATAGAGGAATAAAACGACTTGCCGGCGTCCATTATTAAGGTTTTGCCGTTTTGCTCACTTGCGTCAATCAAACTCTCAAAACTTGCAACATCTTCTGTTGTTAAAATTCGTTTATCATAAAACAGCACATAGCCGTTATCGGCAGCATATGGGTAGGCGAACAAGTCGTTGTCATACATTGCAGCAGCGGCGGAGTTTTTTGTGTTGCGAGAAATAATTGATTGTTTTGAAACACCTGTAATTTCGTTAGGCAAAGCATAAACAGGCAGCAAAAGATTATTCTCGGCAAGGGTATGCAGTTTGTCCGAATTAAAAAACATTAAATCCGGCAAATTGCCTAACCCAACTAACATTGTCGAAACAATGTCGGGGTATTCTATAACATTTATGCTGATCGACTTGTTTGGGTGCAGCTTTATAAATTCCGCACATTGGGCGGTAATTGTTTCTTTCAGTGCGTTAGGCACGCCTACTTTAAGGGTCATATTGTCCTCGCCGTAAAAAGGGTCGTTTGCAAGGGCGGCGTTGTTTTGTGTAGCGGGAACAGGCTCGGTATTTGGAAAAATAAATTGATAACCAACCAGCACAAAAACGCTTGTAAGCACCAAAACTGCCACTAAGCTGAATATGAAAATAAGTCTTTGTTTAAACGCTGTTAGTTGCTTTTGCATTTTTATAACCGATAGCCTTTCGATTGTTTTGCTATGTCAAAGGGAACATTCGTCTAAACTAAGCCCTCTTCCATTTAACGCCCAACGGGGTGTCCTCCAAAATAACGCCCTTTGCTTTTAAGTCGTCTCGGATTTTATCGGCGGCGGCAAAATCTTTGTTTTTGCGGGCTTGTTGCCGTTGCTCAATAAGGGCTTCCACCTCGGCGGCAAAACCGCTTTCGTCTGAGGCTTCTGCTTTTATTTGAACCACGCCGATAACATCATTAAGCTCGTTAAAAAGTTGCAAAGCAAATTCGCATAGCTTTTTAGAGGGGTTCTCGGCAGGGGCTGTCATCGTGTTAATATCACGGCAAAGCTCAAAAATTGAGGCAATGGCATCGGCTGTGTTAAGGTCGTCGTCCATAGCTTTAATAAAGGCATCTTTATGTGTTAACAGCTTTTTAGTCAGCTCGTCGTCGGTTGGGTTTTGCTCTGCGGTGCTGTTTTGCAGTGTAAAAACAAGGTTGTCGTAGCAATTGTGCAAACGCTCCAGTGCAGCGATGCATTGCTCAATAATCTCCGCCGAATAATTAATAGGGCTGCGGTAGTGAGAAGAAATAAGCATATATCTAATAGGCTCATAGCCGTATTTTTCTGCAACATCACGCACGGTAAAAAAGTTGTTAAGGCTTTTGCTCATCTTGCGGTTGTCTACATTAATATACCCATTGTGCATCCAATAATTTGCAAAAGCGGCATCGTTGCAGCATTCGCTTTGGGCAACCTCGTTTTCGTGGTGGGGGAAGATAAGGTCCTGCCCGCCGCAGTGAATATCTATAGTTTTGCCCAAATATTTGCCCGCCATTGCCGAACACTCAATATGCCAACCGGGGCGACCGTTGCCAAATGGGCTTGTCCAAAAAGGCTCGCCCGGTTTTGCGGCTTTCCAAAGGGCAAAGTCCATAGGGTCGTTTTTAATTTCGCCGACAGATATTCTTGCACCCGCCTCAAGTTCGTCGAGATTTTGGTGGCTCAGCTTGCCGTATTGCTCAAAGCTTTTGGTGTTAAAATAAACGTCGCCGTTTTCGGCAAGGTATGCATGCCCTTTTTCTATGAGAGTGGACACAAGCTCGATAATTTCTGCAATATTTTCGGTTGCCTTCGGGTTAATTGTGGCAGCCTTAACACCCAACCCTTTTGCATCGGTTTTATATTCGGCTATGTAACGCTCGGCAACGGTTTTATAATCGGTGTTTTCTTCGGTTGCTCTTTTTATAATTTTATCGTCAATATCTGTAAAGTTCTGAACAAAATTAACTTTGTACCCACGGTATTCCAAATATCGGCGTAAAATGTCAAACACGCACAGGGGGCGTGCGTTGCCGATGTGGATGTAATTATAAACCGTAGGTCCGCAGGCATATATGTTTGCCGTGCCGGGCGTTATTGGTACAAATTCTTCTTTGCTTTTGCTAAGGGTGTTATATATTTTCATTATTAATTAGTGTTACTCCGTTTTTTTATAATTCTTTTGCAGCTTAAAGCTTCAGGTTTAAATGCTCTTCAATAATTGCCAAAGCCATATCAACCGGGTCGGCATAATGAATTTGGTCGAGAGGTTCGTATTTTTGCCCGTCCATACGCACTATTTTTGCAGGGACACCCACAGCCGTGCAGTTGGGGGGGATTTCTTTTAAAACAACGGCTCCCGCTGCAATG
>JAISII010000160.1 GCA_031262125.1 Oscillospiraceae bacterium
AGACAGGGCAAAAACCCCAGAACCGGCGAAGTTATCAACATCCCCGCTTCTACCGCTCCCGCTTTCAAAGCAGGCTCGGCTTTCAAACAGGCTGTTAATAAATAATTTTTGTTTTTAAATTGCTAATCGGGAGTGTGTATGCACTCCCGATTTTGTGTGTGATTTAGTTATGTATTATAAAAAACGCTTGACTTTGTGTGTTTAGTTAGTTATACTTAACTTAATATCAAATGGAGTTAAAATAAATTTATTTTACTTGGAGGAATAATCATGAATAGAAACATGTTAATTTTAAAAGTTTGCGATGAGGCAAACATCTCAAAAAAAGATGCCGAAAAAGCATTAAATGCAATAACCAAAGTAATTACAGAAGCTGTAGCTTCGGGCGATAAAATACAGTTGGTTGGCTTTGGCACGTTCGAAGCTCGTGATAGAAAAGAAAGACAGGGCAAAAACCCCAGAACCGGCGAAGTTATCAACATCCCCGCAGCTACCGTCCCCGCTTTCAAAGCTGGCTCGGCATTTAAAGAGGCTGTTAACAAATAATTTTTGTTTTTTAAATTGCCAATCGGGAGTGTGTATGCACTCCCGATTTTGTGTTAGTTTTAATTTTGTTAAATAACCAACAAAAACATTTTAAATAACAGTTGCAAAATAAACCGTTTGCGTGCTATACTAACAACAGTGGTTTTAGGCAAATCAACATTTATTTGCCGGCAAATTATCAACCTAAACAAAAAGAGGAATTTATGCAAAATTTTAATTATAACAACTACGGCAGCTACACATACTACACCTTGCCGCCCGAATATGAAAAGCAAATGTTAAAAAAGGAAGTTGCACACGCTGCAAGTATGGCGGGGCTTATAGCACTTACAGCGTTGCTCACGGCAAGTGTTGTTGCGGTAATATTTGAGTTTGTCTCGCTTTTTTTGCGGGCATCTTCGGCGTTGTCGCTGGGCGGCTCTTATGAGGAAGCTATAAATTCTTTATACGATATGCTTTCGGGTGCAAATTCTTTAGATTTATACTTTTTGCAGGGCATTGGCTCATTGGCGGGCTTTGGGCTTATCGGGCTTATTTTTGCAAAAAGGATGAAGCTGAATTTTAACAAGATTTTTTGCTTTAGCAAAGTCAAAATTTCTGTAATTCTGCCCATGATTTTGGGAGGCTTTGCAGTTTGTATGCTGGCAAACTATTCGGTTACGTATTTGATGCAAAACTTTGAGTTTTTCGGCATTGTTAACCGAGAGGGCATAAGCTTGACAGGGCATAATTTAACACAGAATATTATGTATTATGTTGTGGTTTCGGTTTTGCCGGGGGTTTGCGAGGAATTGCTTTTCAGGGGAGTTATTCTGGGCAGTTTGCGTAAATACGGCGGACCGTTTGCAATAATCGGCTCATCTTTATTGTTTGCAATTATGCACGGCAACATTATTCAAATCCCCTTTGCTTTTGTTGTTGGCGTTGTGCTTGGGTTTATGACGGTTAAAACAAACTCGATGCTGCCGGCAATAATTTTGCATATGCTAAATAATGCTTTTGTCGTGTCGTCCGACATATTTATGCAATCCTACGGCGAGGATATGTACGAAATAGTTTTCACTATCATTATTGCTGCTGCAATTGTTATCGGGCTGGTGGCAATCGCCTTTTTGGCAAAAAGCAGCAAAGGCACTTTTTTTGTGATGAGAACCCCGAACAGTGCAAAAAATACCATTGCAACAAACAATTTGGGCGGGCAACCCACCGCAACACAGCCGCAATTTGCCGTGCAACCGCTGCAACCTTACGGCACAAACGTAGCTTTAACCCTAAAAGAAAAAATGCGGGCGTTCTTCCTCAACCCCGGCGTAATTGTTTTTTTAATTTTTTGCCTTATTACTGTAATAGCGTCATCGCAATGGCAAAAACCGTGGTGGATATGAACGAACAATTTATGAGAGCCGCCATTGCTGCGGCACAGAAGGCTGCCGATATGGGCGAAGTGCCCGTGGGTGCTGTTGTGGTAAAAAACGGGCAAATAATAGCCGTCGGCTTTAACAGGCGAGAGTCGGCAAAAAACGCACTATCTCATGCCGAAACCGAGGCTATTAACAATGCCTGCACTGCCCTTGGCTCGTGGCGGTTAGAGGGTTGCGACCTTTATGTTACGCTGGAGCCCTGCCCAATGTGTGCAGGTGCAATACTCAATGCACGCATTTCAAATGTCTATTTTGGGGCTTATGATGCCAAAAACGGGTGCTGCGGCTCAGTTTGCGATTTGTTTTCGCTGCCGTTTACACACAAAGCAAACGCTGTCGGCGGCTTTTTGGCAGACGAATGCGGTGCATTGCTGAGTGAATTTTTTAAAAACCTACGCCAAAAGGGGTAGGGGAGCCTTAATATTAGGAGATACATAAATTGAGCATAATTGTAGAAAATTTGTCAAAAACCTTTAAAATTAAAGAAAAACAAAAGGGCATTGGTGGTGCGTTAAAATCACTCGTTGCACCAAAAACAAAGCTTATAAAAGCTGTTGAAGACATTTCGTTTACTATAGACGACGGGCAGGCAGTCGGGTTTATCGGACCGAATGGGGCAGGCAAATCTACCACCGTAAAAATGCTGTCGGGTATTTTATACCCGTCCGCCGGGCGTATAAACGTCAATGGGCTTGTGCCGTATAAAAACCGCATAGAACACGTTAAAAACATTGGTGTTGTGTTTGGACAAAAAAGCCAGCTATGGTGGGATTTGCCCATAACCGATACCTTTGATTTGCTTAAAAAAATATATAAAATCCCTTCCGATGTTTACAGCCGAAATTTAGAATTGTTTAACGAAATTTTGGGTTTGCACGAGTTTGAAACCCAGCAGGTGCGGCAGCTAAGCTTGGGGCAGCGTATGCGTGCCGACATTGCAGCGGCATTTTTGCACGAGCCGTCGATAGTTTTTTTAGACGAACCGACAATAGGGCTGGATGTTGTAGCCAAAGAAAAAATACGCCTGTTTATAAAAGAAATTAACAGGGTTAAAAAAACAACCTTGCTTTTTACAACCCACGATATGACAGATATTGAAAAAACCTGCCAACGAATAATTGTAATAGACAAAGGCAAAATTTTGTATGACGGCACGATTGACAGCTTTAAAACAAAACTAAACAAAGACGATTTTAACGAAGCCGTTTATGAAATGTTCACCGGCGGTATTTAAGTTTGAATAAAATTCAAACTTAAAAATTTATATTCGCCGTGCAGTTCTGCCTACGGCAGACGCACGATGCGTAATGACACATTAGCTTTCGGCTCACGGGGCTTGTGGTTTATTAATATATTTTTGTGAGCCTGAAAGGCTAATGGTCATAAAAATGAACCCTTACATAGAATACGGTAAAAAAGCATTTGCAAAAAACCTTGTTTATCGTTCTGACTATATAATAGGCGTTTTTAATACTGTTATTATGGTGTTTATTCAGGTTGCAATTTGGCGGGCAATTTATGGCAGCAACACGCAAATTAACGGTGTACCGTTTAGCTATGTTGCCACAAGCTTTGTGCTTTCAATTTGCTTTGCGGCAGCGTTAACTGCAAACGACTTTGTGCTTGCCGACAAGGTTTTATACGGCAGCATTACCACCGAACTGCTAAAACCAATAAGCATAAACCTTTGCATAATGGCAGATACCATCGGTAACAATCTATTTAAGCTTATAATGCAATTTGCCCCGGCGGTAATAATTTCGGGTTTGTTTTTGGGGCTGCTGCCCCCGGCGTCGGTTTTGATGCTATTGCTGTGCGTTTTTTCGCTGATTTTCGGGTTTTTAATAGTCTATTACATAAGTTATATAATTCAGGCTTGCAGTTTTTGGTTTACCAACGTGTGGAGCTTGTCGGTTATTAAAAATTCGGTTATAAGCATATTGTCGGGCACGCTTATTCCGCTGTGGTTTTTGCCCGATTGGTTAGCTGCGGCAATAAAATGGACGCCGTTTGACGTGATTTATTTTGCACCTATTCAAATTTATTTGGGGCAAATGAATACGCAAGAGATTATTTTTACGTTTGCAAAACAAATTGTTTGGGTTTTGCTTTTTGCAGTTTTGGGGATGTTTATTTATAAAAAAGGCATTAAAAAGCTTTGCATAGCAGGGGGTTAGCGTATGAGAAAACTATTCGAACCATTCAGTTTTTATTTTCAGCACTCAAAAATGCTGACCAAAACCCGAATGCAATATAAGCTGGATGCCTTTTTATGCTGCATTGCTGTATTTGTACGAGAATCAGCCGGAATTGTTGGCGTGTTTTTGGTGCTGCAAACCTTTAACAACATCGGCGGCTGGAATATGCAGGAGCTGTTCTTTTTGTTTAGCATAATATTTTTAACATACAGCTTTTTGGTGTTTTTGTTTTCGGGCATCAGGGATTTTAGCAATATTGTTAACAACGGCGAGTTTGACAAATACCTTCTTCGCCCACGCAGTGTTTTGCTGCAAATAATTTCTGCAAATTCCGACTATTTTGCCGCCATAGGGCATGGCACATTGGGGCTTGTTTTGTTTATTATAAGTGCAAATTCCATAGGGACAGACTGGAGCTTTGCCAATATTTTGTACCTGATTATTACCATAATCGGCGGGGTGCTGATTCAGGCGAGCATTTGGCTTTTGTTTTCGTGCAGCAGCTTTTTTCTAATAAAAACCGACAGTTTAAAAGACTTTCTTTATTGGAACACCCGCAAATTTGCAGGCTACCCGCTAAGTGTGTTCCCGGGGTTTATTCAAAAGCTGCTTATGTTTGTTATTCCGTTTGCGTTTGTCAACTACTTCCCGGCACAATATTTCTTGCACAAGCCCGATTTAGCAAATTAATGGCTCGGCTATATTTATATTACGCCTTTTGTCGGGGTGGTTATGTTTGCACTTGTGCTTTTGCTGTGGCGGTTTAGTTTAAAGCATTATAACAGTACGGGCAATTGAAAATTTGCAAACAAAATAACAGCGTAGCTTTAAAAATAGCCACGCTGTTTTTATATTTTAATTGAAATTATTTTTTAATTTTCGAGAAAAACTGCCGTTTAAAAGCAAAACTTAAACCAGCCCCGCAGCCAAGGTTTTAATATAATCTTTTAGCTGGTCGGCGGTGTCGGGGTGCTGCAAGCCAAGCTCTATGTTTGCCTGCAAAAAGCCGAATTTATTGCCCAAATCGTAGCGTGTGCCCACAAACTCAACGGCGGTCATACCGGTTGTGATTGCAATCTCTCGCATAGCATCGGTCAGCTGAATTTCGCCACCAACGCCGGGTTTGGTGCGTTCCAGAATTTCAAAAATCCGTGCAGGCAGCACAACTCTGTCAATAATCGAATAAAGCGACAAAACCTCTTCTATGGTTTTGGGCTTTTCTCGCATATCGGTGCATTTAAAAATGTTATCTCTTATATTCTCTACCTTTAGCGAGCCGTATTTAGAAAAATCCTCCGCCGGCACTTTTTGTATGCCCACAACGCCCTCGCCAAACTCGCCGTAAACGTCAATAAGCTGCTTTATAGCAGGCACCTTGCCGGTAATTACGCCATCACCAAAAAGCACAGCAAACGGCTCGCCGCCTGCAAAGGCTTTAGCCCTAAGCACGGCATGCCCAAGCCCCAAGGTTTCTTTTTGGCGTATGAAAGTTACGTTAGCCATATCCGAAATCGCACGCACGGTTTTAAGCTCGGCTTCTTTTTTGCTTTTTGCAAGCGAAGCTTCAAGCTCGGGCGAGTAATCAAAATGGTCTTCTATAACGCCTTTGCCACGGTTGGTAATAATCAAAATATCGGTAATTCCGGCTGCAACAGCCTCTTCTACAATATATTCAATGCAGGGCTTGTCTACAATCGGCAGCATTTCTTTAGGGAGCGATTTTGTAATGGGCAACACTCGTGTGCCCAACCCCGCAGCTGGAATAACAGCTTTTGTAATTTTTTTCATAGTCGGCTTACTCCTTTGTAAATAATAATATTTTAATGAGTTAACAGCAGTTAAAACATTATGGTTAATAAAAATCCGTACACAAAAAGCAGCAATGCCACAATCCCAAAAGACGAATTAATTCCGCCCGAGGTTTGCAACAGCGAATCAAAATCCTCCCAAGCTTGTGCCTGTGTGGGTTGCTCTGTAGGGGGAGAGGGCTGTGCGTTTTCACTCTGTTCTTCTGGTTGTGCGTTTGCGGTTTCTGCTTCAAAAGTAATGCCCGCCTTGTCCATAAGCCCGTAAATTTTAGCCGCACAGTGGTTATAGTAACAGCGGTTTGCAATTGCACCGCAAATTGCCATAATTGCAAGCCGCAGCAGCATACAAACGCTCGGCATAACAAAATAGAAAGCTTGCTGTTGCGTTAAATGTTCAAAGCTGTTTATAGACAAGCCTGAGTTTTTAAAAATTTCTAACGCTTCGGTATATATCGGCGAAGCCGAAAAAAGCATTTGCAGCCCCAACATAGCCACATAAAAAATAGTTAAAACCGTACCCAATTTATACATTTTGCGGTATAAAAAATACCCGCCCGAGAAGAAAAACGCAGCAAAATTGAACTTTGTTTTGCCAAAGGCTTTAATCCGTTTAAAAACTTCTAAATAGTACAATATGTTTGTTTTAACATACTTTGCCATATCGCCCATAGTAATAAATTTTAGCGGAATTGCATCGGGTTGCGGGGGCATTTGGCTGTTTGAAAAGTTTGTATCTTTTTGCCCAGACTCAGTTGGTTCATAATAGTCGTGAATATGTTCTTTTGTTACGTCGTTTATAGGTTCGTCGTCAACTGCAAAATTAAAAAACGGGTTAAACCCACCTGCAAAGCCCCCAAAACCGCCATTTTGCGGTGTACCGTTTTTTTCGGTATCCTCGTTTGCGTTTTTATTGTCATTGGGCACAGTGGGTCTGCCATATACAAACGGCTGCCCTTGCGGTGCAGCAGGGTTGCTCATTTTACGCCCGCATTTTTGGCATTCGGCAGCATTTGGGCGGTTTGGTGTGCCGCATTTGTTGCAAAAGCTCCAATTCAGCTCTCCGCTGCGTACTTTCTCACGCAGAAAATCTTCATAAACAAAACCGTCCTTGTGTTTGCTTTCAAAAACGCAGGCGTTGTTAGCCTCATAGCACTCACGGTGCTGGGGCGTGCCGCAGTCGGGGCAAACTACTATATCGTCGTCTTGTTCAAAAATTTTGCCGCAGGCTTCGCATTTAAGGTCGGTATAATCCATTTGTTACCTCATTATTTTTATTAATGTTATTATACCAATAAATTCTCACTTTTGCAACCTTTACATTTTTTTGTTTATATGTTATATTTAAGGGTACAGTATACAATCATCACTACAAAGCAAATTCTCTTACCTCTTTAGTCAATATCTTAATTTCAACAAGTTTCGGTGAGAGAAAATATTCCCCTCCGAGGAGGGGTGGCAAGGCGACAGCCTTGACGGGGTGGTTAGCATACAAATATTATCAAAAGGAATATAAAAATGGTTCAGTTTGAAGAGCTTAAGCTTTTTTTAGAAGGCTATAAACCCGAGATTGACGGTTTGGAAGAAGCCATAGGCGTAAAAGCGATGGAAAGCGAGATACAACAGCTTGAAAACCGTGCTGCCGAGCCGGGCTTTTGGGATGATTTAGAAAACTCGCAAAAGGTTTTGCAACGCACAAGCAGCCTTAAAGGCAAGCTTGAAAAATTTAATAAGCTAAAAGAATCATACGACAACACAATTACGCTGATAGAGCTTGCAAACGAGGAAGAGGACGAAACTCTTTTAGACGAAGTTAAAGCAGATGTAGACAGTGTTGTAAAAGAGCTTGAAAACCAGCGTCTGCAAACATTGTTGACAGGCGAGTATGACAAAAACAATGCAATTTTGTCTTTCCATGCGGGTTCGGGCGGTACCGAGGCACAAGACTGGGCAGAAATGCTCTACCGTATGTATACCCGTTGGGCAGCGGCGCACAATTTTAATTTAAAAGAAATTGACTACCTTGACGGCGACGAAGCCGGGCTTAAAAGTGCCGTGTTGCTTGTAGAGGGCGAAAATGCCTACGGCTATTTAAAAAGCGAGGCAGGTGTGCATCGGCTGGTGCGTGTTTCGCCTTTTGACAGTGCGGGGCGTCGCCATACAAGCTTTGCATCCTTAGAGGTTATGCCCGAAATCGACAACGATATTAAGCTGGATATCCCACCCGATGATATTAAAATGGACGTTTACCGTGCGAGTGGTGCAGGCGGGCAAAAGGTTAACAAAACCTCGTCGGCGGTGCGGCTTACGCATATTCCAACAGGTATTGTTGTTGCCTCACAGGTTGAGCGTAGCCAGTTCCAAAACCGTGATGTTGCGATGAAAATGCTTGTGTCTAAGCTTATGGAAATTAAAGAGCGTGAGCATCTTGATAAAATCGAGGACATTAAGGGAGTTCATAAAGAGATAACATGGGGCAGCCAAATACGCAGCTACGTTTTTATGCCCTATACAATGGTTAAGGACCATCGGACGAGTTTTGAAACCGGCAACGTAAACTCGGTTATGGACGGCGACCTTGACGGCTTTATTAACGCCTATTTAAAAGCTCAAAGCTTGGGCGAGCTGCAAGGCTAAGCTTAATAAAAAACTTTTTAAAATTATTCACCCGAAAAGAGATTAATACTATGAACAAAAAATATCTTGTGCTGCTGTGCGACGGTATGTCTGACGAGCCGCTGCAGCAGCTTAACGGCAAAACCCCAATGCAAGCTGCACACAAACCCAATATGGATACGCTGGCAAAAGCGTCCGTAATAGGGCTATGCAAAACTGTAGCCGATGGCTTAAAACCCGGCAGCGACGTTGCAAACCTTTCGGTTTTGGGCTACGACCCAACAACCTGCTACTCCGGGCGTTCTCCGCTGGAGGCAGTAAGTATTGGCATAAATCTATCCGATGAAGAAATAACCTTCCGCTGCAATTTGGTAACTTTGTCTGACGAAGATGATTTTTCTCATAAAACAATGTGCGATTACAGCGGCGGCGATATTTCTACAGCCGATGCAAAGGTGCTTATTGAATATTTGCAGCAGCAGCTGGACGATGAGATTTTTGCCTTTTACCCCGGTGTTGCTTACCGTCATTGTGTGGTTAGCTCTTTAAAAACATTCTCCCCAAACGACAAAATTTTAACGCTGACCCCGCCGCACGACATTTCGGGGCGGGTGATAGCAGACTATTTGCCAAAAGGCGAAAACTCTGCAAAAATTCTTGACCTCACACTAAAAGCCCACAAGCTTTTAAGCGAGCATCCGCTAAACAAAGCAAGGGAGAACAAGGGTCTGTTACCTGCGAACTCGATTTGGCTGTGGGGTGCGGGCACAAAGCCGCAATTGCCCGATTTTTATGAAAAATTCGGCAAAAAAGGCAGTGTAATTTCGGCTGTGGATTTGTTAAAAGGCATTGCAATTTGTGCAGGGATGACGAGTGTTGACGTGCCCGGAGCAACGGGTTATATAGACACCGACTTTGCAGGCAAAGCAAACGCCGCAATTGCCGAATTTGAGCGTGGGCAAGACCTTGTTTATGTTCATATCGAAGCCCCCGATGAGTGCGGACACCGTGGAGAAATCGAAAACAAAGTCAAAGCAATCGAGCTGATTGACGAACGTGTGCTTGCACCAATGCTGCAATATTTGCAAAGCTCGGGCGAATTTAAAATACTAATTTGCCCCGACCATCCAACGCCGCTTGCAATAAAAACGCATACGTCCAAACCCGTGCCGTTTTTAATGTACGACAGCACTGCTGCCGCAAAAGGCTGCGATATTTTTTCGGAAGCTTCCGCCCAAAGCACGGGCAACTATATTCCGCAGGGCTATATGCTAATGCAAGAACTTTTAAAATAACCCTTTTTAAAAGAGAGAAAAACAAAAATGTCTATTAAAATAAATTTAGGTAATTGGTCTTCTGTTTTTGCAGTGCCGTCGGCAGTGGTCGATACCGCTCTAAAATTTGCAAGTGCATACCAGCTAAAGGTTTTGCTCTATGTCTTGCGTAATAACGACCACGAGCTTACATACGACCTTATAGCCGCCGAGCTTTCAATTTTGCCCGACGATGTTAAAGATTCGGTGAAATTTTGGGTTGACCGTGGAATTTTTTGCTGCGAAAATGAAGAGCTTCTGCCCGGCAAAGCCACGGCAAACAAAACGCCTGCTTTACAAAACAATACGGCAACACAAACAAAAAATGCCGAATTTGCAAATATTCAAGCTCCGCAAGCTTCGGGGCAACCGGCAGCTGCGGCAAAACCACGCACAACCGTGGTGCAAAAGCCCGACTCTTTGTTTGTTGCCGAAAAACTAAAAACCGACGCCGCCCTGCGTGATGTAATTCAGGATGCCGAAATTATACTTTCCAAACCATTAACCCCGGGCGATGTTGCAACGCTGGTTATGCTTAACTATACCTTTGGGCTGCCCTGCGAGGTTATTATAATGCTGATACAATATTGCAAAGATGTTGGGCACAGCAATATGAAGTATGTTGAGCGTATTGGTGCCGAATGGTCAGACGAAGGTATAGATTCTATAGAAGCAGCCGAATTGAAAACCGAGAGTATGAAGTCCAGCAACTCGGCGTGGAGCAAAATTTCCCGCTTGTTCGGGGTTAGCAATATTGGCTACCCAACGGCGGCACAGCTCAGCTTTGCACAGCGTTGGCAGGTAGAAATCGTACTGCCCGACGAACTGTTTAAAGAAGCGTACGAGCGTTGCGTCGATACCCACGGCAAATATAACCTAAAATACATTAACGGCATTTTAAACAATTGGGCATCGCAAAACATTAAAAACCTAAACGAGCTTTATGAGTTTGAAGAACAAATGCTGATAAAAAAAGAGGCTGCAAAAACAAAAACTACCGCAGCGGCAAAAACAACTCGCACTGCAAAAAACGGCAAAAAAAACCGTGAGCTTTCGGAAGTTTCGCTTGATGTGGCAGCACTAAGCAAAAAAGATATTTTAGATGACTAATAATAACTTCAACAATAACAAGAGGGTAATATGTTCAGTAAACAAATAACGCAAAAAGCACGAGAAGAGCTATCTAAACGCAAAACAAAGGCACTTTTGGCTGCCGAGAATAAGTGCACCGAAATTTTTTCAAAATACCCCCGTGCGGAGGAAATCGGCACCGAGCTTAACACCATAGGGGTGCAGACCGCAAAGGTTGTGCTGGCGGGCGGAGATGTTGCAAATGAGCTTGAAAAACTGAGCGAAAAAAGCCTTGCCCTGCAAACGGAGCTTAAAGAACTGCTTACCTCGCACGGCTACCCGCAGGGTTATTTGGATGTACACTTTTTTTGCGAAAAATGCTGTGACACCGGTGCGTACGAATCGGACGACGGCACAAAAACCCTTGTTTGTGATTGCTATAAAAAACTGCTGTCGCAAATAGCCTATGATGAGCTGAACGCAGTTTCTCCGTTAAAACTGTCTACTTTTGAAACTTTCGATTTAAGCTATTACTCGATGGATATTGACGAAGAAAAGTACGGCAAACAGTCGCCATATGTGCGTATGAGCAAAATTTTAGAGTTTTGCAAAAACTATGCACAAAACTTTAATTTGCACTCAAAAAGCTTGCTTTTGCGGGGCCCCACCGGGTTGGGCAAAACGCACCTTAGCCTTAGCATTGCAAACGAGCTTATAAAAAAAGGCTTTGGAGTGGTTTATGCTTCGGCACCTGCCATTTTGCAAAAGCTTGAGCGTGAGCATTTTTCAAACGGCAAAGCCGAAGCTCAAACGCTCAGCGGCTTAGAGGAATGCGACCTGCTTATAATTGACGATTTGGGTACCGAGTTTGACACATCATACTCTAACGCAACGTTATATAATCTGTTTAACACCCGCATTTTAAAAAACAAGCCCACCATAATCAACACAAACTGCACGCTGGAGGAACTTGCACAAACGTACTCCTCTCGGTTTGTTTCTCGGCTGGAGGGTTCGGCTGACAGACTTAATTTTTACGGCGAAGACTTGCGTGGGAGGATTTGAGAGCTGTTTTTTGTGTTTTTTACCTGAAACAAAAACTATTGATTTTAATTTAAATATATCATATACTATAAATACATCACAAAAGTATATAAGAAAACTGAAAGGGGAGTGCCAAAAACATGAATAAGAAAGTTGAAAATGAATTGACTATGATAAAAGACAGCATTCTGCAAACAGTGCCTGCAGAAGCAATTTATCTTTTTGGCTCATATGCCAAGGGCAACGCCAAAAAAGACAGTGATTTAGATATTTATGTTGTAATCCCTGATACGATTTTAGAGCATCCGTTAGATTTGGGTTTAGAAATCAGAATGAAGCTTTACAAGAGAAAAACAATGCCAATGGATTTGCTTATTGGTAAATCAAGTGTTTTTAATAACCGAAAAAACAGCTTAACTCTCGAAAACACTATCGCACAGGAGGGAATTAAAATTTATGGATAAAAAAACTGTTGTTGAATGGTTTAAGTTTGCAGACCAGGATGTTTTTGCTGTTAATCATTTATTAACCGCCTATCCGCAACCATATGAGATTATTTGTTATCATTGCCAGCAAGCCGCAGAAAAATATCTAAAGGGTTATTTAGTTTATAATGATATTAAGCCCCCTAAAATTCATGAGTTGGATACACTTTGTGAAATGTGCTCAAAAATCGATGATAAGTTCGATGATATTATTAAAGAGTGTCTTACCCTTACTGTTTATGGAGTTCAAGCACGTTACCCCTATGAAATTGAAATAGATGAATACCAAATGAAAAAAGCAGTAGAAGCTATGAATAAAATCAAAAATTTTGCTTTGCTTAAAGAAGTTTTAGAAACTGTATCAAAATAATATATCACAATCGGTATTAAGGCAGCTTAGTGCCGATTGTTTGCTGCAATAGCATAAAAAATGTCAAATTATTACAAATTATAGTTAATTTGTTTGTTTAAAAAGTAGAAATTTTAGGTTATATTTGATTTGTTCATATTCATATGTTAGAATACAAAGCGAAATTCGTGAGAATCAATAATAATTAAAGAAAGAGGAAAAAAACAATGTCTAATCAAAACATATTTTGTACCGCTTGTGGGCAAGCAAACGATGCTCAGGCAAACTTTTGCATTAATTGCAGTGCACAGCTAATAAAGCCTGAACAGCAAGCTACCGCTGCTCCCGTTGCACCGATTGAGCAAGCACCTGTTACGCAAACAGTTGTGCCACCCGTTGCACCTGCTCCTGCCAAACCGCAGTTCGACTTCAAAAAAATCATCGAGTTTTTTAAAGCCATACCCAAATGGGTAAAAATCGGTGCATGTGCATTGGTTGTGCTCATAATCGGTGTGATTGTTTTCTTTTCGGTAGGTTCTTCTGTAAATAACCCGCAGAATGTTGCCGAGGGTTATTTTAAAGCAATGGTAACAGGCGATTTTGAAGCCGCATATGGCTATTATGCAATGAAGGATTCGGAGCTTGTAAATGCAAAAGCTTATGCTGCCTATATGCAAGCACAAGAAGACGACATGCCCGAAATAGTAAGCTATACTATTATTGATGCTGCACAAGCAAAAAATGCTATAGCTGATGAACTCAAGGACAGCTTGGGCGATTTAGCTGACCTTATAGACGAATATTCCGATGATATTGACATTACAATGCCCTCCGATTTAAAAACCTTAACCGAACCCGAGGTAACTAAAGAGTACTTGGTTACCTACTATACAAAAGACTCGACCACACCCAATACACAAGTTATCACGCTTGTTAAAAACAACAAAAAAGCATGGCTTTTCTTCGATTCTTATGATGTTAAAGCAGAGGATTTTGTTGCCGAAAATTTCACACTGCAAGTAGAAAAGGGTTCTACCGATGTTACTATCGACGGTTTTGCTCTTAAAGACCCGATAAGCGAGGATGACGAAAGCTACGATATTTATAAAATCGATAAAATTTTTACAGGCGAACACGAAGTAGTGGCAAAACATAAGTTCTTTGAAGATGTAACCGAGGATATATATGTTTATGGTTCGGACGAAACTAAAACAATATACAATGAAGAGCTTAAAACTGCAATTAATGATGAAATTATCGCATCTGCACAAGCCGATTTTGACACAGTTATGGCAGGTGCAGCAGCAGGCACAAAATTCTCGGCTTTGGGCCTTAATATCACCGACAAAAAGCCCGATTTAGCCTACTCTTCCGATTACGACGTGATGATTGAAAATGATTATGATGATTTGACAGAAATGTGGAACCCTGCTGCGGTTGATACTTTTGACCGTACCGATTTAGTAGTGAGCGATTCTGACTTTGATATGTATAATTTTGACTCAACCAATTTAACTTGCGAAATCATGGCAGACCTTACCTATAATTACAGCACCGTAACAACCGACGACAAAAACAAGCAGGTTAAAACCCCAAAAGCGGACGAAACCACCACTGTTTATTTAACATATGGTTACTCCGATGCCAAAGGCTGGGCTTTGCAAGACATTGCCGGTTTTTATGAGATAGGCGAAGAGTATTCTTGGTGATAATAAGTTTTTCTGCTTTGTTTTAATTTAGCGTTTTCGATTCTGTATCAATAATAATAAATCACAATCGGTATTAAGGAGACTTAGTGCCGATTGTTTTTTTGCCAAACTTAGTGCCGATTGTTTTTTTGCCAAACATTAAAATTGCTTAAAAAACCATAAAAAACATTAAAATAACCTCGAAAAACCGCCAAAACCGCCTTTCCGGAGTTTGCACAAACCTATTCTTTACGCTTTGTTTCTTGGCTGGAGGGTTCGGCTGACCGCCTTAATTTTTACGGTAAAGATTTACGTGGCAGGATTTGAGTGTTGCTTTTTCTTACCCCTTGCATCTTGTTTCTTGCTTCTTGAAGACGACAAAGCCGGATGAAGATTTTACTCTCCATCCGGCTTTGCCAAATATTATTATTGAAAAGGAGCTGTCAAAAATTAATAGCTTAATACTAATTATCTAAACCGTGAGTAGGAAGAACGCAAACGAATTTTGCGTGCCGCCAACTTTGCTTGTTCACGCTTATAAACAAAGAACACAACTGCAGCCATAATTGCCAAAACAATAATTGCCCAAATTATAAACGCTACAACCGATGCTACTCTTGCCGAGAACGCATCATCGCCAACAACTTTGCTTATAGCTTCTGCTGCAATATCGTTTGTGCGGCTTAACAAGCTTTTAGAAAGCCGTGGTTGGCTTGCAGCAACAGTTTCCGAAAATAGGGGAGAAGAGAAGTCAAAATTGAACAAGTCTGCTGCTTCATCCGGTGTTGCAGTTGCCGCTGAATCGGTGTTTGACAAACCTTCGCCGCTGCCCAGCAAAGCAAGTGTCGCCTCATCGGCAATGCCGGTTTCTTCAAGCCCGTTAATTTGCTGGAACTTTAAAACAGCAGCTTTTGTAAGCTCGCCGAAATAGGTTGTGCAGTCGTCGTTAAAATAGCCAAGCTCTTTAAGGTTTTCTTGCAGAGCCATAATTGCATCGTTAACATCGCCAACGGTGTATGTAACAACTTTAGGTTCTGCTGGCTTTTCTTCTTCAGCTTTTTCTTCGGGAGCATAAGGGGCATCATCCGAGAACAGTACGTCCATATCGTCGCCGGCAATGCCGTCAACAGTTATACCTGCTGCTTTTTGGAATGCTATATATGCAGCTTCGGTAACATCGCCAAAATATCCTGTAGAGTCGCCTACATAAAAGCCGAGCTCTTTAAGTCTATCTTGAATTTCTATAACTTTTTGCCCACTGTCGCCGTTTTTAAAAATAGTTTTTGCGGGTGCAGATGAGCCTGAAGAATTGCTTCCTGAAGAAGAATTTGCGGTTGAGGACATATTGGCAGGTTTTTGGTCAGACGCACCGCCCGAACCAAAATAGTATGTAACGCCGTCGATTGTGCGGGAAGTATCGGACAAATACTCGCCGTCTTCATAATAAAAATAGCTGCCGTTAAAATATTCCCACCCTGTATCGGGGTACGAAACACCATAAACCTTAAACCAGCTTACCCATGAGTGGCTATAGGCACTGTCGTAGCATACACCGTAATATTCGTTGCGAGCATCTACAGCCATACCACTGCCAACATAAACTCCAACGTGCCCCGGCTGCCATAAGCCCAAACCATGAATATTGGGTATACCGTTGTAAACTGAACCGCTCTCGCTTGAGGAATTTAGCATTGCTGTACGTGTGCCGCCTACTCCATTATAGGTGGCGATTAAACCTGAGCAGTCAACCGCTCCGGGGGAGGTTCCGCCGTAAACATACGACCAACCATTGTTATAGGCACCCATAACCCAGTCGGATAAACCGATGCCTGTACTTGCCGCACTGGCAGAAATTGTTGTTGCAACCAAAGATGTTGCAAGGATTGCAAGGATAATACAAACTGAAATCAAACGTTTCAGCCTCTTCACACTGACCATTGATAAAGTCAACCTTTCTTTCCAATTCGCATCAAGCCGATTAAGATGTA
>JAISII010000169.1 GCA_031262125.1 Oscillospiraceae bacterium
AAAAATATCCTCCGGGCAATGGTGCGTAAGCTCGGTAATATCGAACAAATCGGTCGTCATACGGCTCATAATCTGCCCTGTGCGGTTTTGGTCATAAAACTTAAAGCTAAGGCGTTGCAAGTGGTTGAATAAATCGCTTCGCATACCCGCCTCTATATACACCCCAAGCTGATGCCCCCAATAGGTGATTATATAATGCAGCCCCGAGCGGATTACATAAAACAGCACCAGCATTGCCATCAGCCAAAAAAATTCCGAAAATTGCTTATTTGGCAGCAAATTGTTAAGTGCAAATCGTGTAATCATCGGGTATGCAACATCTATTGCGGCAACAAAAAAGGCACAGGTCATATCCAGCACAAACAAGTTAAGGTGCGGTTTATAAAAGCTTGCAAAAATGCTCAGCTTAGATTTTTGGTATTTATCGGCAGGATTTTTAAGCCTTTTTGGGCTTTTGCTCAAATTATGCACTTCCCTTTTTAAACAAAAAGTTATTGATTTTATTTTACCATAATTTTCTTTATTTATCAATAAATTTTGCCTATAAATACAGTTATGATAACAGTATAAACTTACGAACCTCTCGTTTTTAAAACCGCCTCTGCCGCTTTTAAAACGCCGTATTTGCCGCTGTGGAAGTTCAACCCCCCTTGCAGCCAAGCACAATACGGCGGCCGCAGAGGAGCATCGGCGGAAAGCTCGATTGACGAACCAAGCGTAAACGCACCGGCAGCCATAATCACCTTGCAGTCATAACCGGGCATATCCCACGGCTCGGGCACAACAAAGCTGTCCACCGCCGAGCCGGATTGTATGCCACGGCAAAACGCAATCATTTCTTGCTCGTTGTTAAACTTTACAGTTTGTATAATATCGGGGCGGGGTTCTTCGAAGGTTGGGGTAACTTCAAAGCCAAGCTCCTCAAACAACGCCGCCGCAAAAATTGCTGTTTTAAGAGCCTCGCCCGTTGCATGGGGTGCGTTAAAAGCACCCAAAAACATTTGACGCATAACACTCAGCGTGCAGCCAACTTCGCCGCCTGTACCCGGTGTTGTAAGCCGATAGGCACATTGCTCTACAAGCTCTTTTTTGCCTGCTATGTAGCCGCCGGTTGGTGCAATTCCGCCCCCTGCGTTTTTAATCAGTGAGCCTGCTATCAAATCTGCCCCGCATTGCAGCGGTTCCGGTTTTTCGGTAAATTCGCCATAGCAATTGTCGGCAAAAACAATACAGTTTGTAGAATTTGCTTTTACAACTTCGGCAATAGCTTTAATGTCTGCCACCGTTAACGACGGTCGCAGTGTGTACCCCCGTGAACGTTGAATATAAACCATACGGGTTTTCGGAGTAAGTGCAGAGGGGATTTTTTGCAAATCCACACGCCCTTTTGCATGCAGCGGCAGCTCTTTATAAACAATGCCAAACTCTTTTAGCGAGCCGGAGGAATTTTCTCCAATGCCCAAAACCCCACGTATGGTGTCGTACGGTGTGCCTGTAACACACAAAACCTCGTCGCCGGGGCGTAAAACGCCGAACAACGCAACTGTAATTGCATGAGTCCCCGACACAAAATTGTGCCGTACCAACGCACTTTCGGCTTCAAAAACATTGCGGTATACTTCGTCTAATGCCTCTCGCCCACGGTCGCCGTAGCCGTAACCCGTGCTGCCCGCAAAGTGAGATTCGGAAACCCGTGCCGCCTGAAAAGCCTTCAGCAATTTTATTTGATGAAACTCTTGGTTTTGCTCAATAAGCTCAAGCTGTTTTTGAGTTTTCTTAATTGCATGCTCTGCTGCGTTGTCTAAAATTTTTTTAAGGTTATTTTCGTTCATATGCACCTTTTTAAAGTCTTAATTTATAATTATATGTTTTGCATAATCATCTCTTTTGCCAAGGCAAAAACGCTCTGCACATCGGCAATTTTGCACATTGCAAGCTGCGAGTGCAAATAGCGTGTGGGAGCCGAAATTGCCAGCACCCTTGCTCCAAAAGCGGTTGTGTTGTATGCACCCGAGTCGTTACCTCCGGCTACTGCTTGCTTTGCTTGCAGCGGGATGCCCAGTCTCTCGGCAATATTTTGTGCTGTGGAATACATTTGCTTGTCGTAAATTGCCGACTTGTCCATAAACGAAATTGCAGCACCGCCGCCCAAGGTGCAAACCTGTTCGCCGCTTGCAACGTCGGGCAAATCTTGTGCGGTTGTGGACTCTATAACAATTGCAGAGTCGGGGTTTAATGCAAAGGCGGCAGTTTTTGCCCCACGCATACCAACTTCCTCCTGCACTGCAAAAACAAAATGCACATCGCAGGGGTAGTTGTGTTTTAGCAGCTCGATTAAAATACAGCAGCCCACCCTGTCGTCAATAGCTTTAGAAGTAATAGTGCTGTCGCTAATCTCGCAGCCCGATTCAAAAACAACACTGTCGCCCGGGCGAACATATTTTTGTGCGTCCTCTTTGTTAAGTGCACCAATATCAATATACATTTGCTTAATTGCAGAATATTTATCTCGCTCGGCAGCCGAAGTTAAATGCACCGGCACGCTGGAGATTACACCGTTTAGTTTTTTGCCGCCCACTTTAACACGTTTGCCTGCCAGCACCCGTGGTTCTATGCCGCCAACAGTGTCGAACTTTAAAAAGCCGCCGTCGGTTACAGAAGTTACAATCAAGCCGACTTCGTCCATATGTGCCGAAAGTACAAGCTTGTTTTTTGGCGTAGAATTGCCCTTTTTAAATGCCAAAATATTGCCTAAGGCATCCACCTTAACATCGGTGCAATGCTCTGCAATCTCGTTTAAAATAATTTCTCTAACATCCGCTTCGTCGCCGGATAATCCGCCGGCACAAAGCATTTTACGGAGTAAATCTTTATTCAGCATTAAACATACCTCCGTCTAAAATACTTGCGGCAATCAAATCGGCGGTTGCTTCAATATCACCAACATCAACAACCTCCGACTGTGTGTGCATATACCGCAGGGGGATAGAAATCAGCCCGGTCTCAGCTCCCGTTTTTGCGACACCGATATGGTCAATGTTCGTTCCGGTTGTGCCGCCGCAAACCTCTGTTTGATATGGTATGTTATGTGCTGTTGCGGTAGATTCAAACAGTGCAGACATTGCTTTGCTTAAAGTGCCCGAGTAGCAAACCATTGGTCCGCCACCCAAAACGCCGGGCGTTGGGTAGTCAATAACCTCCCCTTGTGTGGCAAACGATACATCAACCGCAATCGCTTTATCAAACTCGAGTGCAAACGCACCTGTTTTTGCTCCTTTTGCAAAGGTTTCCTCCCCTACGCTGAACAAAAAGCACACGTTGCACTTCAAATCATTTGCTTGGCTGAGTTTTTTTGCAACACTAATTAAGGCTGCAACTCCTGCACGGTTGTCAATAGCCGGTGAGGTAACACGATTGTTTAAAAGCTCGGCAAATTCGGCAGCGTATGAGATTCGGCAGCCCGTCTGTACAAGCTCTTTAACTTCCTTTTCGCTCAAGCCTGTGTCTGCAAACAGCTTGTCTATTGGCACGGCACTGTCGCTTTTGCCCGACAAATGCGGCGGAATTGACGTAATAACGCCCTTAATATTCCGCTTGCCGTGTATTATAACCTCGGTTGCGGGCAAAACCCTTTGGTCTGCCCCGCCAACATTGGCAAAACGCAAAAAACCGCCCCCCGCAAGCGATGTTACCACAAACCCAACTTGGTCTATGTGGGCATCTAACAGGATGGTATGTTCAAACTCGCCGCTTTGCAGCTTTGCAAAAACACTGCCGCCCTGCCCTATTGTAACCTCGGCACAATAGGGTTGCAGGGTTTTAACCAAATATTCGGCAATTGGGGATTCTTCACCGCTTGGGGCAACAATTGTGCATAAATCTTTTAAAAGTTCTTTCATTAAAAATTCCTTATTATTTTTCTTTATTATTTATTATTTTCTTTTAGCTCAAGCACTAATTGCTTAAAATGCTTGCCACGTGCGTCAAAATTTTTATAAAGGTCAAAGCTTGCACTTGCGGGCGAAAGCGAAACTATATCCCCCTCAATTGCGTTTTGCCGTGCTGCAAGAACGGCTTCTTCCATATTACTTACTTCCATAATTTTCGGATTATCAGGCGAATAATTGTCAGCCGTAAGGGTTGCCTCTTTAATTTTTGGTGCGGTGTTGCCCATAATTATAAGAGTTTTAACCTTGTTGCAAATTACAGGCCCCAGCAGCTTGTAAGAGATTTTTTTGTCGTACCCGCCGGCAATTAGTATAATTTTTTGTTTATAGAGCGAGAGCGTGCCCGAAGCCGTACGTGTGGGGCTGGACGCTATAGAATCGTTATAATATTTTACGCCGTCAACCTCTGCCACAAACTCGGCACGGTGCTCAACACCGGCAAACTCTTTTGCAACCTGTGCAATAACCTGCGGTGTAACCAACCCCCACACTGCACAAATTGCCGCCATATAATTCTCGGTGTTGTGCCAACCGGGTATTTTAATATCAGCGGTTTTAATTACCGGGGTAATTGTGCCGTTATCGGCAAAATAAATTGTATCGTCTTTTAAAAATGTACCGTTGTTTACGTTTTGTTTTCTTGAAAAATACAGCACATTGCCTCGTGCTTCTTTTGCAAATTCAGAGGTAATATCGTCATCAAGGTTAAGCACAGTTTTGCCGAAAGCATTTTGGTGCAAAAAAATGTTTTTCTTGCTGTCGGTGTACTCTTGCATATCCTTATGAATATCCAAATGGTTTGGCGAAAGGTTTGTAACTACTGCAATATCGGGGCTTTGCCGCATAGAAATCAACTGGAAGCTTGAAAGCTCGACAACTGCAAAATCTTCGGGGTTAATACTCTCTATAATCGGCAAAAGCGGTGTGCCAATGTTACCGCCCAAATGTACTGTGTAGCCTGCTTTTTTTAAAAACTCCGAAATTATGGTTGTGGTTGTGGTTTTGCCGTCGGAACCCGTCACGGCAATAATTTTGCAAGGGCAAAGGTCAAAAAACAGTTCCATCTCGGAGGTTACAACTATACCTTTGGCACGAAAATTATTTAGCTCATCGGAATAATAACGCATACCCGGTGTTCGCAAAATAATATCGCACTGCAAGTTTTGCAAATAATCTTTGCCCAAATTCAGCACTGCTCCGGCGGACTTTGCTTTTGCGGCGTTTTCGCCGAGTTCACTCTCGGTTTTGCTGTCGCAAGCTATAACGGTTGCCCCGTATTTTTTAAACAAGCCTATAAGCGGCAAATTGCTTGTGCCAATGCCAACAAGTGCTATAGTCTTGCCGTTTAGTTTTTTTAAAAAGGTTTCACTCATATTGTTCACAGTTTACCTCCAAATTTGTACTGATTATATTATATTCCAAAATTTAAAATTATAATAATTTAAGAGAATTTTTATTAATTCTTTTTTTAAAATTTTCAAAAAAAATGCCGGTATTTCTACCGACAATTTTCTGTTAAGAAATTAAATGTTAGAGGGCGTCTCTCCCCGCCCAAGCAAAGCGTCTACCGATATTTCAAAAATATCAGCCAATGCCAGCATCTCAAAATCGGTAACAAAGCGTATTTGCCCCTCTAATTTTGATAATCCCGAAGCATTCATATCTACCCCGTTAACTTGCAGTTGTGCCAGCAAATCCTTTTGCTTCATATTCCTTTCTTTGCGAATAGCCTCTACCCGCGCACCTATGAGGTTTCTGTCCCCCAAATCCTGCTTACGCAATCTCATAACGTACACTCCAAAAAAAATTTTATTATAACATAAACACCGTTTATATTGCGTATCAGAAATATAGACGGCATAGTGAGGATAATTAATAAAAATCAAGTATTCCCTTTAAAATCTGCATAAACACTGTACTTTATTATAATACGTACGGCAAAAAAAAACAAGTCTTTTTGCAAAATAATTTAAAATTTGTCATTTTTTTAACTTTATGTTGCCTGTTTGTAATTGTTTTTGTGGGTTGAAATAACAAAGATGTGCAATTTTTAGTTTTTTAATAGCTTTTTTATAAAGCACCAATCATCGCACTGCCGTCTTGAGTAATTGAGATTAACCGTACATCTATAATTTTGCCCGCCAAATTGTCGTTTGAACTTACTCGTACAGGGGTGTAGTTAGCACTAAAGCCTTCCCACTCTCCTTTTGGGTTTTGCTTTTCGAACAGCACGCTTTCGGTTTTGCCTATTTGAGTTTTTAAAAAGTCTTTGTGCAGTTGGTCGGCAATTTTAAGCATTGCTGCTGCCCGTTGGTTTTTTATGCTTTGCTCAATTTGCTCGTCAAACTCAGCTGCTTTTGTGCCCGCCCTTGGAGAATATGGAAAAACGTGAATTTTTGCAAAACCGATTTTTTTGGCAAAACTAACACTGTCTGAAAAATCTTCTTCGCTCTCGCCGGGGAACCCGACCATAATATCGGTTGTAATTGCCGGGTTTTTGAAAATTCGCCTAATATTTTTTACAATTTCTTCATACTCATTAGTAGTGTATTTTCGGTTCATATGCTGTAAAGTTCTATTGCACCCGCTTTGCAGCGACAAATGGAACTGCGGGCAAAACTGCGGCACACTGTGCAAAGCCAGCAGCACATTTTCGGTCAGATATTCCGGCTCCAGCGAGCCAAGCCTCACACGGGCAACGCCCTGCACAGCCCCAACGGCTTTAACGGCATCGCACAGCTCCAGCCCGATATCCTGCCCATAGCACGACAAATTTATGCCAACCAAAACAACCTCTGTGTAGCCGTTTTTGGCAAGGCTTTCGGCTTCGGTTTGCAAAGCTGCAAGCGGTTTTGAACGCACACTCCCCCGTGCGTAGGGAATAATGCAATAAGAGCAATAGCGGTTGCAGCCGTCCTGTATTTTTATAATCGCCCTTGTGCGGTTGCTCAAGTGGCTTATTTGTGCATTTTCGTAAGCCTCTTCCCTCTTTTTGTGCTGCTCTATTTTTATAATTTGCTGCCCGTTTTGCAAAAATTCGGATATTAATTTTGGAATTTCTGCCCTGTTGGTGTTGCCTGCAACAATATCGCAACCCTCAAAAAGTATGGGATTTTGTGGGAAAGCCTGCGGCATACAGCCGGTTAGAACAACTATTGCGGCAGGGTTTTCTCGCTTTAGTTTGCGTATTAGCTTGCGGTTTTTGGAATCGGCTACCGAGGTTACGGTGCAGGAATTTATAATTATAACATCGGCGGTTTGCAAATTTTGTGCCGGCTTTAACCCTGCATTTTCCAGTGCGTTATGCATAACCTCCGATTCGTAGCGGTTAACCTTGCAACCAAAGGTATAAATATAAAAATTCAACAGATTATCTCCACTTTCTGAAAATTTTTTTGTAAAGTAAATGAAATTGTGTCGCAAAAGGCGTTTTTGATTGATTTTTTGCGACTATTGTGCTAATATTGTAATATAAAATTAACGGAGGGTCAATATGTTTTGTCAAACTATTTGCATTTCGAGTTTTGAAGCCGCCAAAAGATTTATTAATATGACCAATAGGTATATGAACCTTAAAATCAACCTTTTTTCCGAAGATTACATTATTGACGCTCATTCGGTTATGGGCATTTTGTCGCTGGATATGAACAAACCCGTAGAGCTGCGTGCCGAGGGCGAAACCTTGAACGATTTTATTAAAGATATTGCCCCCTTTGCAGCTGCTTAATTTTTTTAATTTAAAACTTGCAATTTTTGCCCCGATTTTGTATCGGGGTTTTCTGTTTTTCTAAAAAAGTTTTGTATGTAAATAAATGGCAACACTAATACACAAAATCGCCCCACCGCAAAATTAGCGGCAGGGCGATTGTTTTATTTGTTTTTAATTATGTCTAATTTGTTATTAGTAGGAATTATTTGTTAAATATACCCGGGATTACCTCGCCGTCAGGTCCGTCGTGCTGCAAAAGCCAAGGAGTATCAAAGAAAACAATCTCACCTTTATAGTCAACATAGAAATCAAGGTCCGGCGTTGATACAGTCTCATAAATTCCGCTGAAACTATTTGAATATGTAACACGCATCTTATAGCGTACTCTTTTTGAGTCAAGGTAGCATCTTTGGTAAATGTCAAAATAATCATCGCTAACATCTAACATCATGCCATCCCTTGCTTTAATCGAAACATCACACCAAGAACCCCTATAACCGACCCATTCAGGGTCATTATCGTAATCCTTATTAATGTACAAATCGGTATCCACACACATAACTTCTATTTTCCAGCCCAGATATTCAAAATCCGATGCTTGCATTTCGCCCTGACTATAGAAGCTAATCAGCTCGGTAACTTCATCACGGTCTGGCAGCCAGTTGCCGTTACCGGTTACTTCACTCATCGGTGCATTGAATCGTGGCTTCCATTTTAAGGTTGGAGTTATTCCTCCCACATGAATATCCCAATCCGTCTCATAAACTTGGATTTGTTCACCATCAACAACCTTATACACCCTTGCCACCATATGCCAAAGCCCACGCTCAGTAAGTCGATTTAGAGGGTGATAGCCATAATAATTAACAGTTTCGGTGTTATTAGGGTCGTTTTGCTTGGTAAGCCAATATACATCAATATATTCGCCTGAAGAGTAGTTTATATTCAGCCCTTCAGCCCAAACATAATCACCGTCATCGCCCATGGGGTAAAACACTCCTTCAGAGTAGCCTGCCGTATATAGCGGTGGCGTTACGAACAGTCGGTCGTCGGTAGTGAATATTTTATACGAACCCACGATAGAATCGTAGCCGTATGCACTTATTGTATAGTTTATTGTAAATTCTTTGCCATATTTTTTTGTTGCAAGGAAAGGTTTGGTTATTGTTTTATATGTCCAATACGCATCTTCATCATCACACCAATACGAGATGCTGATTTCATCCGCGGACGGACCTATAACTTGGGGGTTAAGCACACTATCAGGCATCAGGTTATATTCTTGGTTTTCATCTGAGCCAACATATTGATAAGAAGCCACTTTGCCGCCCGTCATCGTGCGGTTTTTAACGGTAAATACCTCGTCTACGGTATAGTAGTAATTGGTGTTTGCACCGGGACCGTATAGGATTATAACAACTACCTTAAACTGCCCTCCGGGCACCAAATCAGCTTGTGTCAGCTCGTTGTTGTCAAGGTCGTGCCATCTGAACAGCTTTGAATCGGGTTGTTGTGTAAAAGCCGCAACCGATTCGTCAAACACCACATGGGCATTAAGTTCTGAGAGTGTAACAGGGTACTCCAGCTCTTCATCAATTTCAAGCTCCACATGGTTAGAAATATTCATTCCAAGCACCCTAACTCTGTACGATAGCGGTGTCGGGGCATAATTTACCGCAGTGTTGCCCGTTGGGGTTACTAAGCAAGTTACCATATAATCGCCCGCATATTTAACCTTATAAGGTCCGGGTCCCGTATACAAGGTATCATTGCCGAATTTTACTGTATAACTGAGCGTATATGTTGCATCCGGCGTAGTAATTGTAGGAGCAACAATACAATCTTGAAAATCGTTGTTAAATGTCAGTTCAACATTTTGCATAGTTTGGGCTGCCAAGGTTGAAGATATGAGCATAGAAGAAGCAAAATGAAAATACTCGGTTTCGATGTTATCACCGTTTTTATGGTAGCAATAGTCGGCAGCATCGCCTAAATCTATAAGTGCATAAATACCAAAAGATTTTGCATGGTCGTAAGCGGTAACCCAATCAATCGATTCATACCAAGGGTAATTATCAAGGTTTGCAAAATTTGCACCCGCAGCTCTAAATTTTTGATTATTGCTCCAGCCCATATATATAATCTCGGCTTTTCCGCCAAGTTCCTCAAACCATGTCGGCAACCCCGATAATACTGGTGCTTCTATTGCTTGCGGATAGGTAAAGTTTTTAGAGGTATACGACAGTGCGGTTTTAAGCTCATATTTTTCAATCTCGAAAATATAATAATCGCTGACTGTGCCATAGCCGTCTGCCGCAATTTGAAAATAAACCTTATGCTCGCCAACTTCTTTAAAAGACGGCGGTGTTGCAAGGTTATATTCGCCCTCTTGTGTGCCGTACATTAATGTATAGTCGGCATCAAGAGTGGTTACGGTAACAGCAGGTGCTGCAAAAAATACATTATCAAACACGGCTGTTGTGCCGCTTGTGGGTTTTGTGTATTCAACAGCAGGCAGCCACTTGGCATACAATGTAATATCACCGCTCGAGCCGAGCTCAATGCTCTCTACCCTATCTTCCCACACGCCGTCATCGGTATACCAACCGTCAAAAACATAGTCTTCACGTGTTGCCGGTTGCAATGTAACAATACTATCGGCACTGTACAACGTTGGGTTAAGATAATAATTTTCGCCGCCGTTTAGCTCATATGTAATGTTATAAAATGTCGGCAAGTTTTCCAGCATTTTGCCGTCGGCACCAAAGGCATATGTGCCTATGGGCATATCGCAATAAGTGTTATAAACACTGAAAATTCCGCTTGTTTTTACAACGCCGCCCCAGTTGGAGTAGTAATAATCTTCGCCTGATTTATACAACCCGTTACCCGTAGTATCGCCGTTAATATAAAGGTAAAGTGTGCCGTCAACGTCTACAATGCCGTCAAGCATTTTGCCGTCGGCTCCAAAAGAGTATGACTTGCCGGCCGGTAAATCACAATAGGTTGATTCTACATAGTATCTGCCATCGGTGAAAATCACACCGCCCCAATCGGAGAAGTAATAATCTTCACCCACTTTATATAAACCATTACCTGCAGTAACCCCGTTAATATAAAGGTAAAGTATATCGTCTTTCTCAACAATTCCATTCACCATTTTGCCGTCGGTACCAAAGGTGTAGTTGCCAACCGGCAAATCGCAGAAAGTTGTGTCTACATAATAGGTTAAGCCTGCTATAATAACGCCGCCCCAAGCAACAAAGTAATAGGCGTTGTTAATTTTATGCAAACCATACGGGGCAGTTATGCCGTTAATAAAATAGTGCCGTGTACCATCGATTTCTACAATACCGTTAAGCATTTTGCCGTCGGCATCGATTGTATAGTTCCTGCCAGCCGGCAAATCGCAATAGGTTGCTGCTGCATAATATGTGCCGTCGGTTAATATCACACCGCCCCAATCGGCAAGGTAATAGTCGTCGTCGATTTTAAACAAACCCTGCACAGAAGTTATGCCGTCAACATAGAGCAATTTTGTGCCGTCGTCTTGTTCAACAATGCCGGTAAAGTCAGACGTTATCGCCTGTGGTGCATCATCGGCAAAAGCAGTAACACCGCAAACCGTAAACGTTGTTGCTAACATAATTAGTGTTAAGGTAACGCAGAGTATTCTTTTAAACATAAAGGCATCTCCTCAAAATAAAGTAGGGCAATTTTCTCAAGATAATTAATTTTAACATATTTAAACAAAAATAGCAAGGAATTTCACGTTTTTTGTACACATTGACATAATTTGACACATAACTATATTAGTGTAATGATATAAATTAGAAACGCAAAAATCCCCTCTGCCATAGACAAAGGGGATTTAGGTTTTAATTATAGATTATTACTATAGTTTAGCAGAGTTTATGCAAAACTGATTAATTAAGCAATAACTTTGCCGCTTGCATCAAAGGTGTATTCCATCGGTACAGAAAGACCATTGGTGATTTCTGCAAAGAAGGTTTGGTCAGTAATAAGTTTGCCGCCTTCGGTTACATAGTAATAATCACCGTCTACTGCAATCAAGCCCAAAGGTGCGGGGTTGCCGTTTTGATAGAGATAGATGCCGTCGGTTTTTGTTACAAAACCATCAAGCATTTTACCATCGACTCCAAAAGTGTAGTTGCCAATCGGCAAATCACAGTTGGTAACATCTACATAATATGTGCCGTCGGTGTTAATTACGCCGCCCCAGCTTGCAAAGTAATAATCGCCGTCTAACTCAAACAAACCATATGGAGTGGTAATTCCGTTAATGTAGAGATACAGTATACCGTCAATCTCTACCATACCATTAAGCATTTTGCCGTCTGCACCGAAAGAGTAAGACAGGCCCGCCGATAAATCACAATAGGTTGTATCTACATGATAACTGCCATCGGTTTTAATTACGCCACCCCAATCAGAGAGGTAATAATCATCGCCTATTTTGTATAAACCTTTGCTTGAAGTATCGCCGTTAATATAAAGGTAAAGTGTACCGTCGTTTTCTACAATACCATTAAGCATTTTGCCATCGGCACCGAAATAGTACGACCTGTCTGCCGGCAAATCACAATAGGTTGTTACTACATGGTATCTGCCATCGGTGGTAATTACACCGCCCCAATCAGAGAGGTAGTAATCGTCGCCAATTTTGTATAACCCTTTACTTGTAGTGTCGCCGTTAATATAAAGGTAAAGTGTGCCTTCGTTTTCTACAACACCGTTAAGCATTTTGCCGTCTGCACCAAAATAGTACGACCAGCCTGCTGGTATATCACAATAGGTTGTATCTACATGGTATCTGCCGTCTGTGAAAATTACGCCGCCCCAATAGGAGAGGTAGTAATCGTCGCCTATTTTGAATAAACCTTTACTTGCAGTATCGCCGTTAATATAAAGGATACCGTCGTAAATGCCGTTAAGCATTTTGCCGTCTGCTCCGAAATAATACGACCTGCCTGCCGGTAAATCGCAGTAAGTATTTGCAACATGGTATCTGCCATTGGCAAGATTAATGCCGCCCCAATCGGAGAGATAATAATCATCTCCTATTTTGTACAAACCGTTGCTTGTGGTGTCGCCGTTAATATAAAGGTAAGATGTATCATCGCTTTCTAAAACACCGTTAAGCATTTTACCGTCGGCTCCAAAATAGTACGATCTGCCTGCCGGCATATCACAATAGGTTGTTTCTACATGGTATCTGCCGTCTGTGAAGATTACGCCGCCCCAATTGGAGAGATAATAATCGTCGCCGACTTTATATAAACCGTTAGCAGTAGTTACGCCGTCAAGGTAAAGGTAAAGTGTTCCTTCTTTTTCGACTATTTCGTTAATGCCTTTGTAATCTTCGCCGAAAATCATTCCGTAAATTTCGCCTTTTTGTGCATAGCCATTATCGCTGAAGAAATATACAGCATCTCCGATTTGTTGGAAGCCTTGCAAGCCTAAACCGTTCTGTGCATAAGCATAACCGTTACGGTCTGTATAGAAACCGTCAGCAATTTCTACAGTTAAATCACGTGTGCCGTCTTCGTTAAAGAAGTACCAAGTTAAAACACCTTCCGCATTGGGAACAAGTTGTAACCCGCCCTCTAAACGGTAACCGGCTTCAAAGAAGTAATCTACATCATCGATTGTATACCAACCGCTGTAGTAGTATGAGGTTTCGCTATAGAAATAACGTGTACCGAAAAGTGTTTTCACCCATCCGCCAACGGGCTCCGGCTCGGGGTTAGTCGGGTCAGGTTCAGGATCTGTGGGATCCGGGTCAGGGTCTGTTGGGTCTGTTATCGGGTCAGTCGGGTCGGGCTCAGGATCCGTGGGATCCGGCTCAGGGTCAGTTGGATCCGGTTCGGGTTCTGTCGCTGCAGGTGTAATCGTAATAGCTTCAGAATCTGAAGTTAGAGAGAAAGAATCATCGATTACTGTAAAATATTCAACTAAGTAAGAGAGGTCTTCGGTTGTTGAATCTGCTACAGCCAAATCTCTGATATTCAAATCTACGCTGCCTGTGCCTGCAGCAATTACTTTAAATGTAATTGTAGCAAGAACTTTGCCCTCGTCGTTAAAGTCAAAACCATTAAAACCGGTTGCGGGATGGTAATAAGCAGAAGAGTTGAAATAGATTTTGCCTTCTTCGCCTGTGTTTGTCATTAAATTGCCGCCCGAAAGAACAGGGATACTGATTCTTTCAAATTCGATAACGTCCGAAGAGTATGTGATATGAACGTCAAGTGAAGTTGCAATTTTATCGGAAGGCAGGTTGAGTTCGTAAGTTGCTGTTACTGTGTCGCCGATATTTGCTTCGGTAAGTTCGAATGTGGAGATAACAGGTTCGGGAGTTGTGTATGTGTATGAATTTACCGACGTCGGGTCTACAGTCTCGTTGTCAAAATAGAAGCATACGCCGTCATACAAATCTGCAATTGCAATATCTTCTGTTTGGAAGTAATTGCCCCATTTTGTTGCGTCAAAATTATTGCGGAAGAGTATTCCTATAGCGGTATCTAAAACTTCGCCGGGAATAACTGCCGACCAAATATCGCCGTTTTCGCCGTAATTACCTGTTGCTGTCATCGGTATTGTGCCGTCTGAATTAGAGGTCCAATAGAAGATAGCTGCAGGTGCCCAATTATATTTGTTCTCTAAGTATACTGTAATATCGGCAGTAGGAGGTGCTGTTGGAGGTTCTGTAGGTGGCACAGATTCTTTATATTCTCTCCAGTGGCCATCGAGTTTATCGGGCCAGGCTGTGCCTTCTGCTATGCTGGTGAAAGTGAATGTGCAGAAGTCCGGGTCGGCTGAGATTGTTGTGTCGATAGTTTCGTTGTAAACTATGGCATCCCATGTTGAGGCGGTAATTTCGCTTAACTCTTTTGTCGGGTCTATACGGCCAAACAATGCGTTTGCTCCGATATATTCAGCAGGTACCGAGTAGCTGTAGATGGGAGGATTGCTGCCCGTTACATATGTCGGGGCTATCCAAAGGTTGCCGCTTTCGTTCCATACATACAAGCCTGATTTTACACCGCTGCTTGCCCATGCAGGCAAGTTCTTTGTATCAAGATATACTGTTATGGGTTCGCTCGGTTCAACCGGTTCGGTTGCAGCTGTAGTAGGTTCGTCTACGGTGGGTTCTTCATCGCCCCCTGTCGGTGCGATGAGAATTTCGCAATAGCTGCCGTTGACTACATCTTCGCCAACATGGAAGATGATTTCTACTGTTGTCCAGGCCCATGTGATTTCTATTACTGCATTACCTGCAGAGTCTGCTAAGCCATCTTCATTCCAAGAATGACCGTTTGGTGATTCTACAGAATCATACCATGCGCCGTTTGTTACTTTGAATTCGTATGTGCCTTTTACTAAGTGTTCAAAAACTAAGCCGTATGTGTTATCGTCAATTTTGGTCATTTCCAGACCGTCAACGTTCCAAGCACCAACTTCTTCGCCTACAAGACCAACTGTGCCTGCCAAATAGTATTTAACTTCCGGGGCAGGTTCGGGTTCGTCTTCAGTTGGGGCTTCGGTTGGTTCTGCAGGTGTGTATGTGTAAGAATTAACCGATTGCACATTTGTAGTGCTGTCAAAATAGAATGCAATGTTGTCATGCAAGTCCGCTACTGCAATATCTTCTGTTTTGAAGTAGTCTTCCCATTTGTCTTTTGCAGTCTCGTACTCGTTGCGGAACAGAATACCGTCTGCACTGTCTAAAACTGTGCCGGGGATTACTGCTGACCAAAGGTCGCCGTTTGCTCCGCTTGCCCCTGTTGCTGTCATGTTTATTGTGCCGCTTGTTTCAGCTCCCCAATAATAGATTGCTGCAGGTGCCCAGTTGTAATTGTTTTCAAGGTATACTGTAATATCTTCCGAAGGTACGGGAGGTTCGGTTACGGGAGCCTCTGTGGGAGCGTCGGTTACAGGAGGTTCAGTAGGAGCTTCAGTGGGAGGCTCTGTTGGTTCTGCGGGTGCTCTGTATTCTCTCCAGTGTCCGGCGAATTTGTCTTCCCATGTTTTACCGTCTGCACTATCAAACGAGAATGTGCTGAATGCCGGGTCAGCCGAGATTGTTGTGTTGATAGTTTCGTTGTATACTATTGTATCCCATGTTGTACCGGTGATGTCGCTTAATTCTTTTGTCGGGTCAAGTCGAGCGAACAATGCACCTGCACCGATATATTCTGCAGGTACTGAATAACTATAGATTGGCGGGTTGCTGTTTTCTACATATGTCGGGGCAATCCAAAGGTTGCTGCCGCCGTTTATCCATACATACAAACCTGATTTTACGCCACTACTGGTCCATGGTGTAAAGTTTTTAGTATCTAAATATACTGTAATAGGTTCGGCAAGCACCGGAGGTTCGGTAACAGGTGCTTCTGTAATCGGCTCTGTGGGAGCATCAGTCGGATACTCTGTTACTTCTTCTGCTGTGGTCTCAACAACAGGAGGTTCGGTGGGTTCTGTTGGTGGTACTGTGGGCTCTTCTTCAGTTACAACTTCAAAAGCTACAACGTCAGACCATTTGCCGCCGCTTTTCGCAGAACTCTCCAGCGACCAAGCATAATCTTCGCCAATAGGAATATTGTTTGTTTGATTACCGCCATTGTCATTGAAAATTATGGTATCATACAAGCTAAGGTTTGCGTTTAAAGTGTAATAGTAATAGTTGTCATCGGCCTCAAGATATGCCATTTTTTGCCCTGGCCATTCGGCATTTTTTGCACTTGAGCCGCTTTTGTACATATAAGCGTAAATGTCGTACCAGCCGCTGCTGATTGTTTTTGCTTTGCGGAAATAAATTTCCGAACTGTCTGAACCATCTGCGGCTACTGCCGTAACAGCACAAACAGAAAACATTGCAGCAACCATTACTGCGGTTAAGATAATGCTAAGAATTCGTTTTGCCATAAATACATCTCCTCAAATTTTAATATCTTTTTACGTTATACAACGCAAATTTTCAGATAATACAATTTTAACATTTTAAAATGCAATTTGCAAGTGTTTTTTTGCATATTCACAATTTATTTATAATTAAATGCCAATCCTGTTTTTTTATTGCACTTTGTGTAGGAAAAAATCCCCTCCGTTAAAAAACGAAGGGGATTTTAAGGTTAATTAAGTTATTTGTAATGCCATAAACTTATACTTCGGGTATATAGGTGTAAGAATTTACAGACTGCAGTTCAGAGGCACTGTCGAAATAGAATGCAATGCCGTCATACAAATCTGCAACTGCAATGTCCTCTGTTTGATAATAATTGCCCCATGTTTCTTTAACTTCTTCGTAATTGTTGCGGAACAAAATTGCTGTTGCACTTTCCAAAATTTCGCTCGGTATTACTGCCGACCAGATTGCACCATTACTTCCATTTTTGCCCGTTGCTGTCATTTCAATTATACCTATTAAGCCGTCGGGGTTCCAATAGCGGATTGCTGCCGGTGCCCAATTATATTTATTTTCAAAATAAATTGTTATTGAAGAGCCGGGGTTAGGCGGGTAATATGGGTCGCCGCCGCCGCCAACGTCGCTGAGTGTGCCGCTTTCGGGGTCAAACACTTTTTGGTCGTAAGAGGTATCTCCTGTTATTGAAATGCAGTTTGCACCGCTTTGCAAGTTAATGTTATCCCACATATTGTAATAATCTGTGCCTACAGCACCGCCATCATCTTTAGCAACAAGTGTGGCAACTTCATAGCCTGTGCGGTAAATTGCAATATATGTCCAATCGCTGGGCAATTCATCCAAAAATGCATAGGTAGAGTTATCAGCATCGCCGGCTGCTTCAAGCTCTTTTGTCAGCGAGAAGCTTTCGCCGGTAGCTTTGTTGTAAATCCACAATTTTGCACCTTCTATAAACAGCCATTTGCCTGTTGCGGTTTTATCAGAACCGGATGTGCTGTCATAAACATAGAAAGCATTGTCGCCGGGGTTCGGGTCGGGAGGATTGGGAGGTTCGGGTGGGTCAATTATCGGGTCGCCATGGTCAACATAAGACCATGTGCCTTTGCCGCCGGTTTCTATTGTAAGTGTGTTCATACCTGCCTGCCCTGCAAGGTCGGCAGTTTGGTTAGTTGTCTTCCAATCTGCTTTATCAACAAGCTTAAAGCAATCAACACCCGCCGGAACTGAAGTCGTATAGGCGGAAAAGTCAATTGAATAAACTCCATTGCCCTCGTCAGTACATTGAATAAACGGGTCAGTCGCAGTTGTTGGCAAGCCGCTTACACCCCAACCGTGAATATAAACAGATTCCCAGCCGCTGGGTTTTACAAAGTACAGTTTTAAGGGGATTGTAGCTTCAACAGCATCGGGGTCATAATTGGCAATCAAATTACCTGAGGTAGAACCTGTAAGTTCATAAGCATTGTTGCTGCCAATGGTAATATTTTCCCATTTATCATATACAATTGTCTTATCGCCCAAAGCTGCTTCTACTTCTGCACCTGTTGCCGGACCACCATCATAAGAACCTTTTACATTATAGATGGAGATATTGTTAACCGAGCTGCCTAAAGCAAAGCTGGCATAACGTGAATTATTGTCGGTGGGTGAATCGTTCTCGCCCAAATACCATGTGCCTGTGTCGTTATCACGTATCCACAGCAGTTTTGCATCGTCTAACGCCCAGCCTACTTTGTCGGCTACATAGAATGTTTTTGCGTTCGGGTCGGGCTCGGGAGGATTGGGAGGTTCGGGTGGGTCAACAATTATCGGACCGTCGCCATAGTCAACATAAGACCAAGTGCCTTTTAGCCCTTGTTGAATTGTAAGTGTGTTTTTGCCCTTCTCGCCTGCAATATTGTCGGTTTGCTTTGTTGCATTCCACTCTGCATCTGTTGTCGCAATTGTTTCAGTAAGTTTAAACATAGGCATACCCGGTGTGATTGCAGATGTATACGCCGAGAAGTCAAACGAATAAACACCATTACCTTCGTCTGTACATTCAAAGAACTGAGCATTTAAGCCGGTTCCACCCCAGCCGTAAACATAAACAGTCTGCCAATCAGCGGGTTTTATAAAGTAGAGCTTTAATGGAATTGAATCTTCAACAGCATTGGGGTCATAATTAGCAATCAGTTCGCCTGTGGAGTTGCCTGTAAGTGCGTAAGCGTTGTTGCTGCCGATTGAGATATTTTCCCATTTGTTATAAACTATTGACGTATCATTCAGTGCAGCTTCAACTTCTGCACCTGTTGCAGGACCACCTGCATAAGAACCCATAACATGGTATATTGAGATATTGCTTACATTTTTATCTAAAATGAATTCTGCATAGCGTGCATCGTTAGAAGGCAGTTCTTTAAAGCCCATATACCATTCGCCGGAAACATTATCATGTACCCAAAGGTCTGCTGCATTATCTAATGCCCATGCTACTTTGTCTACTACATAGAATAATTTTCTGTCGGGGTCTGGCTCCGGTTCGGTGTCAGGTACGGTGGTCGGTGTCGTGTCAGGTACGGTGGTGATTTCGCTGCCACCTGCAGGTTCGCCTACATTACCTGTTTTCTCAAAATGTGCAAGATATTTTTGTATTAACGTAACATCGGCTACTGTAACACCTGATTCTTCATCGGCATTTGCCGCCGAAAGAGCTGTGCCTGTAATTGATTTAACTTTAGCCAAATGTTTTTGAATTTCGGTTGCATCGTCTACTGTTACTTTATTGTCGCCATTAGCATCGCCAATAATATAGCTGCCGGGGTTAATGACCGGAGCGGTAGTAGTTACAACGGGTGTAGTTGTAGTTATAACGGGTGTAGTTGTAGTTATAACGGGTGTTGTGGTGGTTATAATTGGTGTAGTTGTTGTAGATGTTTCTACACTTGTGGGTTGTTCATCGTCTTTTGCCGGCACAAGTATAACTTCCGGTGCAGGTGCCTCGGTAGGAACTTTGCCTGTGTATACTTTAAAAACCGAATTGGTAGTTAAAATATACGATTGGTTCTTTTCTACAAAAGGTCCTGTTGGTACTTTAGCAGCCGGATATTGAGGCGGCGGGTTTTTACCGCTGTTATCCATAAAAACAATGTGGCAACCTTCGGCATAACCTTTCGGCAGCTCGTAAAAATAATATCCGTAGCTAATTTCATCGTGCCTTGTCATTTTTTCGCCGGGCCACTCTGCATTAATAATCTGATTAACGCCTTCTTGCTCTCTATCCCACTTAGTACGCTTGCCATTGCTATGATACCATACATAGATGTTTGGAACATCATAACCCTTAGGATTACCATTCGAAAATTTAGTGTTATCCAAAACAACCCATACGCCGCTGCCATCTTTTTCTACTTTTTCGTAATTATAGGTGTTGGTAACGGTTTTTGTGCCGTCGGTTGCAGTTAAGGTTACTTTGTATTTTGTACCTGCTTTGTCGTTTTCGCCCAAATAATAGTCGAAATTGCCATTTGTAATAACATATTTTTGACCATTGTTAATCTGGAATGTGCCATAGGTTGCATTGTTGTAGCTGAAGTTTAATTTAAGGTAGCTTGTGCCAAACTTTTTACTGTCGGATGAACTGGTAACAAAAGGTGTTGTTGCAGCCTGACGCAGAACAGCTACGCCGCTGGAACCAATGTTACCCTTAATTTGACCACCCGAAACAGTAAATTTGTCGCCTGTTACCATATCGGTATAATTGCCGTCTGCAAGCTTGTTTGCTTTAATATTAACCGAGCCGGAGTTAGAAGCAGCTGTGTTAACAATAACAGCACCGCTTGTTCCACGCTCTATATAAGCAAAAGTTCCCGACGAAGCAACATATTCGGATTGACCGATAAATGCATTATGAAATTTATTAACTTCGGCGACGGGTACACTTTTCCAAGAAGGGTCGCCTATTTCGCCCATAAGACCTGATTCGCCTGTTCGGGAGAAATAAAGGGCGGTTGCATGTTCTCTTGAGCCAACAAGTGCCCATGTTTTAACCATATCCGAAATGCTAAAATCTTTGGTATAATCGATGTTACGACTACCGTCCGGATTGAACTCATCACCGGCATAACAGTCGTGAGATTCTGCCCACAAAACGTATTTATTAGGTGTGTTACCTGCATTGTAAGAGCCTTGAGCAGCAGCGGAGGCACTATGATTTTTTACTCCGTTGCGAATATTACGACCTATAACATTGTCTGTTATAGACATAAATTCGGTATAAGCATCAAACCCTCTCGAACGCCCATTGCCTGTGGTGTTTAAGATTTCGCCGTAATAGTAAGGGGTTACACCTTTGCCTTGTGCATATGCTGTTGTGGCGTTTAAAACATTCGGCCAGAAGTCTGAAGCATATTGACCATCATAAGGAGTTTCGATATGCTTTGCAGCATCAAAACGGAAGCCGTCAACGCCTACATCAATACACTGTTTAAGCAGGTCAGTAACACTTTGCTGAATGTATGAGTTGCCGGTGTTAACACTTTGCATGCCGCTAAGGCGACCTTGCACCTGCCACTTGATATTCTTGTCGTCTGTATTCTGTGATTCTTGGTGAAAATAGTCTGAGGTTATACCTGCGTTAAAAATCTGCGGCTCATACTGCTTAACTATATCATCAAGGGTACCTTCGCTTTTGCCGGCTGTACCCAAATGGTTTGCCACGATATCTACAATAATTTTAATGCCGTACTTATCAGCCTCGGTACACAAAGACCTCAATTCGTCTTCGCTGCCCAAATAGTTAGTTTCAATTGAATAGCTAACCGGCTGATAGAGCTTCCACCACTGCCCGCCAACGTCGATATTTTTGGGTGTGTATGTCTTGGGCATTTGCACCGGCGAAGTTTGCACCGTGCTGTAGCCCGACTGTGCTATAACCGGAAGCTGTGCCTTAATGTTGTTGTAAGACCAGTTCCATGCGTGCAGAATTACACCATCTTGTACATTAGTTGCCAAGTTATACTCGCCTGTTGTGCCAGCTGCTGCAACATTAATTGTAGCGGGCAAAACCGCCATTGTTGCAAGCAGAGTAACAGCCAACAGCAAACTCAGCAATCTTTTTGCTTTTTTCATACTGTTATGTCCTCCTAAAAATAGATAAAAAAATTATTTATGACAACGACCTAAGCCGTAAATCCCTAAAAAAACATAATAAACACTTTACATAATATATCATTATGTTAGCAGAAGTATATCACGTATTTTTATCTACTTTGTGAATAATTTTTAAATTTTTTTGTTTTTCTGCTCTAATTTGCAATTCTTTTGTAACATTTTCCAGTAAAATGTCTTGTTGTGCCATCATTACAAACAAATGGAAAATCAAATCAGAAATTTCTCCCACTGTGTCTTCTTTATTGCCGTTTTTTGCTGCAATAATGGTTTCGGCGGATTCCTCCCCCACTTTTTTAAGGATTTTATCTAACCCTTTCTCAAAAAGGTAGCAGGTGTAAGAACCCTCTATATAATTATCTTTTCGGCTCTTTATTACATCATATAATTCATTAAAAACATCTGTAGACATATTGACCCTCCGCAAATTTATATATTATTTTATTGAAAAAGTAAGTATGTAATTAAAAATAATAAAATTTTTAAAATAAAAAAATTACACTATCTTCTTAAAGAAACAACTATGTTCACCTGTATGGCAAGCTGCACCTGTTTGTTCAACAATCACCAAAAAAGTGTCGTCATCACAATCGCTGTACATTTGCAAAACCTTTTGCAAGTGCCCCGAGGTTGCACCTTTGTTCCAAAGCTCTTGCCTGCTGCGGCTGTAAAACCACGTGTAGCCCGTTTGCAGCGTTTTTTGCAGCGATTCACGGTTCATATAAGCAAGCATCAACACCTGCCCGGTAGATTTCTCTTGCACAATTGCCGGCACAAGCTCTGCTTTTGCAAAGTATTTTTCTATATTTTCGGTTTGTGTAATTTCGGTTTTCATAACTCAACCCCCATAAAGTGCAATTGCTGCAGCTAAGTCAATATCTTTTGTATATACCGCTTTGCCGCATATTATGCCGTAAAGCGGCAACTGTGCCAATGCATTTAAATCCTCCATAGAGCCAACGCCGCCGCTTGCCGTAACATTGCAGCCAACCGCCGCAGTAAGCTGTTTTAAATGCTCAAGGTTTGGACCTTGCAGTGTACCGTCAGTGCTGATGTCTGTATAAATAATCTCGGTCGCACCCATATCCTCAACCCGTTTTGCAAGCTCTAAAAATGTTACGTTGCTTTTGTCCAGCCAACCCTCGGTTTTAACAAAGCCGTCTTTGGCATCTATGCCCACAACAATTTGCTTGCCGTAGTTTTTAACGGCAGTTTTAAGCAACTCGGGGTTTTTAATGGCAGCCGAACCCAAAATAACACGGCTTATGCCGCTGTTTATGTAGAACTCAATCGTTTGCATATCCCGCACGCCGCCACCAATTTCGGTTTGCAAGCCTGTGGATTTTACAATTTGCAAAACAGTGTCGGCATTGTCGGGGCGTCCGCTTTTTGCACCGTCCAAATCTACAATATGCAGCAGCTTTGTTCCGGCGTTTTCAAACTCTAATGCTGTGGTTATCGGGTCAGATGCCACCTTATGTGCAGTAGAGTACTCACCCTTAACCAGCCGAACGCAGTTGCCGTTAATAATATCAATCGCAGGTATAATTTTCAATTTGTTCTCTCCTGTATATAAAACTTTTTAGCTTTGCAAAAAGTTGCAAAGTGGGGGTTTCGCTTTCTCCCCCTAACCTTCAAGAGGCACTTTGTTTTGCTCTCGCTTTCTCCCCCTGTCGGCTTCGCCGACATCCCCTCCCGGAGGGGGACTTTTTTGGCTCTGGATCCCAAAGCCTCCCTCTTAAGGGAGGTGGCAGAGCGTAGCTCTGACGGAAGGAGAAAAAAGCAATTTGCAAAGGTGGGGGTATTTCTGCATTCTGCATTATTATTTCTTATTTATTTAAAGTGTCCCTTTAGTAGAAAGCAAAGCTTCCCTCGGCACAACCGCCAGCCGCATTGCATGGGCAGCCGCTTTAAACAGGGCTTCGGTAATATGGTGCGAGTTAAGCCCGTACTCGGCTCGCATATGCAAGGTTAACCCTGCGTTATTTGCAAATGCCGTAAAAAACTCATATGTCATACAGGTGTCATAATCGCCGCATTTAGCTTCGGGGAACACCGCATCATACACCAAATACGCACGGTTTGATACATCAACAGCCGCAAACGCCAAAGCTTCGTCCATCGGCACAAAAAAGCTGCCAAAGCGTGCAATTTGCGGGTTTGTGCCCAACGCTTGCCTAAAAGCAGTGCCAAGTGCTATGCCTGCATCCTCAACCGTGTGATGCGTGTCCACCTGCAAATCGCCTGTTATATCAACCTTTAAGCCAAAATTGCCGTGTGCTGCAAAAGCGGTAAGCATATGGTCAAAAAAACCTATGCCTGTGTTTATGGCTATTTCTCCCCCGTCTAAGTTTAGGTTGAGGGTAATCTGCGTTTCTTTAGTATTGCGGGCTATGCTTGCTGTTCTTGTCATAGTCTTCACCTTTTTTTAAAATGTTTTTCTTTAACTGTTATAATATTCTTCCATTGCGGCTATCAGCTGTGCATTTTCTTGCTCGGTGCCGCAGCAAATCCTCAAATGGTCTGCAAATTTGCGTACAACGATAGATTTCTCCAGCAAAAAGCTTGCGATTTGCTCACCTTCATCGGTTTTTATAAAAATAAAGTTTGCCGCCGTGGGGTAAACCCTCATATTCGGGCGGGTTGCTGCAAACTCACAAAATTTATCTTGCAAAAGCTTTATGCCGGCCTTAACTTTGCTAAGGTTTTGCATAACCTCGGCTTTTTGCCCAAAAACAATTGTGCCAAACGCTTGCGACAGGCTGTTGACGTTATAGGGCGATTTTACCGACCGCAGGGCGTTTGTTATGGTTTTGTTTGCAACCGCAAACCCAAGCCGCATTGCCGCCGCACCAAAAAGCTTTGATGCCGTTTTTAAAATTATTAAATTATCGTAATTTTCTACCTGCGGCAAAAGCGATTCGTCCCAAAAGTCCATATACGCTTCGTCGGCTATTACCAGCACTTCAACCGAGGTTATCAGCTTGCGGACATCATCCGCTTTTAAGCCAATGCCGGTTGGGTTGCACGGGTTAGAGAACACAATTGCCGAAACATTCTCGCTTTTTGCAAAGGCAATAAGCTCGTCTATGTTAATTTGCAAATCGTTTTTTTGGTACACAACCGCTTGCAGCCCTGTTACGTTAGCGTTAAAGGCATACATTGAAAAGTCGGGATTGCAAACCAAAATTTTGTCGCCGCTGTTTAAAAGTGCCGCTTCTATCAAAAATATCAGCTCGTCCGAGCCGTTGCCGGCAGTTACCAAATTTGGTGAAATGCCGTAAAAATCGGCAAAAGCTTCAATAAGCTCTGTCGCCAACGGGTCGGGATAGCGGTTAAACTCAATTTGCATAAGCTTGTCTGCAATTTTTTGCCGTGTGGCATCACTAAGGTTAACCGGCAGTTCGTTTACATCAAGCCTAATTTTATAATCACCGAAAATCGGCTCATATGGCACAAGGTCTTTAACCTTTTGGGGTAATTGGTACATTTTGTAGCTCCATTTATTCAGTTTCTTAAAATAAAAATCAATTATCTTGCAGGCGAATATTAATGCTGTTTTTGTGTGCGGTTAAACCTTCGGCAGCTGCAATTTCCATAACCAATGGGGCATCCTTTTGCAAAGCCTCTTTATTATAATAAATAAAGCTTGACTTTTTCACAAAGCTTTCTACCGACAATGGCGAGAAAAACCTTGCAGTGCCGGACGTTGGCAAAACGTGGTTTGGTCCTGCAAAATAGTCGCCCAGCGGTTCGGGGCTGTAGTTGCCCAAAAACACCGAGCCCGCATTATCCAGCTTGCCGATATACTCCATTGGGTTTGCACAGCAAACCTCAAGGTGTTCGGGGGCAATTTCGTTTGCAAATTCAATTGCTTGTGCCATACTGCTGCACACAACAATTGCACCCAAATCGCTAATCGACTTTTCGGCAATATCTTTTCGCTCAAGCTTTTGCAGTTGGGTTTCCAGCTCTGCCTCAACTTGTTTAGCAAGCTCTGCATCGGTGGTTAGCAAAATCGACGATGCTAAAACATCGTGTTCAGCTTGGCTTAGCAAATCGGCAGCAACGTATGCCGGGTTAGCAGTGCTGTCGGCAATAATCAAAATGTCGCTGGGTCCTGCTATCATATCAATATCAACCGTACCGAAAAGCAGTTTTTTTGCCGTAGCAACAAAAATGTTGCCCGGTCCTACAATTTTGTCGGCTTGGGGTATATTTTGTGTTCCGTATGCCAGTGCAGCAACAGCCTGTGCACCGCCGACGGTAAAAATACGGTCAACGCCCGATATTTTAGCCGCCGCAAGTATTTTAGGGCTAACCAGCCCCGGCGGTGTTACCATAATCACTTCTTTAACGCCCGCCAATTTTGCGGGTATAGCCGTCATAAGCACCGAGGACGGGTATGCAGCAGTGCCTCCGGGAACATAAATGCCCACACGGTTTAGTCCACGCACCCTCTGCCCCATTATTACCCCGTTGCTTTTGGTGGTCAGCCAGCTTTGCTGAATTTGCCGTGCATGGAAGTCCCTGATATTATCTGCTGCTGCTGTAATTGCAGCTAAAAATTCGGCACCGCACTGTGTAACTGCCGCATCAATCTCCTCTTGAGGAATTTCAAAGCTTTGCAGCTTAATTTTATCAAACTTTTCGGTGTAATATAGCAGTGCCTTGTCGCCCTGTTGCTTAACTGTGCTTATAATTTCCTCAACAATCGGCACAAATTTTTTGTCCGACTCGACCGATTGTTTTTTAAATTGCTTTAAAAATTCATATTCGGCAGTGCCGTTTGCCACAACTTTTTTAATTGGCATTGTTTTTTTACCTTTCTTGTTCTCAACAAATAATCTTATATAAACTTGAAAAAAGCTATTTTAAAACTCCCACAATTTCATCCACAAAAGCTTCAATCTCGTTTTTACGCAGCTTTAGGCTTGCAATGTTAGAAATAAGCCTTGCCGAAATCGGCGTAATTTCTTCAATAACCTCTAACCCGTTTTCTTTAAGGGTCGAGCCCGTTTCTACAATATCAACAATGGCATCTGCCAAACCAACCAGCGGTGCAAGCTCAACCGAGCCCTCGATTTTTATGATTTTAACGTCCATATTTTTGCTCTCGAAAAATTTGCGAGCCACAACAGGGTATTTGGTTGCAATTGTTTTTATGTTATAGCCGGCGTAAAAATCCTCGCCTACCTTAGAAGCTAACGCAAACCTGCACCTTCCAAAGCCCAAATCATACAGCTCATAAAATATTGTACCGTTTTCTAATATAGTATCTTTGCCCACAACGCCCAAATCGCACACGCCGTTTTCTACATATGTAATAACATCGGGGGCTTTTGCAAGCACAATTTCAAACACTCTATCGCCTTTGCTTACCTTTAAAATCAACTTGCGGCCTTTGTTTTCAATCTCGTCAACATTATAGTCAAGTTGTTTAAACAGTGCTACGGTGTCTTTTTCTAAGCGACCTTTTGTCAGTGCAATCCTAATCGGGGCAGCGTTGTTATCTTTGCTGCTTTTGGTTTTGCCGCCCAAAACAATTTGTGTTACCGCACTTACATCAACTGCAAAGCCTGCCGCACCCATGGGCATATCAAAGGCTTCCATAAGTCTGTCGTACCGTCCGCCGGTAATAATCGCATCGCCATGCCCGTCGGCATAGCCCGAAAAAACCATACCGCTGTAATAATCGGTTTTAAGCACTTGCCCCAAATCTATAATAATGTTTGTATGCAGGTTTTGCTTTTTTAAAGTGCCGTACAAATCTTCAAGGTATTCTAACGCATATTTTTCATCGTAACCACGGCAGAGCTTGCGTGCCTTTTCAAAAACCTCTTCGCCGCCGAAAAGTCGTGTAACCTTACGCAGTGCCAAGCTTTCTTCAGATGCTTCCAGCCCGTCCAAAATCTCGGTTAGTGCCGAATAGTTTTTGCTTTGGCAAGCATCGGTTATGCTTTGCTTTTGCTCGGGTGTTGCGTTAAGGCGGTTAATAAATGCCTTAATAAAGCCCGAATGCCCGATTTCTATACGGAATCCGGATAATACACTCTGCACGCTCTCAATAGCAGCCGACAGCACCTCTAAATCGGCATCCTTACCCTCTGCACCCAAAAGCTCGGTGCCAATTTGATACACCTCATTAGAACGCCCCGAGAGTGCAGGCACAATACGGTAAACCGGCTGGCTGTAATACAGTCTTATGGGCAGCTGCTCCCCACGCAAGCGGGACGACACCATACGGGCAATCGGCAAGGTAGAATCGCTCCTTGCACATAAAATTCGCCCTTTGTTGTCTATGGTTTTAAACATATCCTCCGAATGCAGCATATTGCCCTGCAACGAAAACAAGTCCAAAAACTCAAACCCCGGGGTAATAACTGGGTTATAATTGCGTTTTTGCAGCACCTTTTGAATTTTCTCGGTAGTTTTTGAAAGAGCAATGCACTCTTCAAAAAGCAAATCACGGCTGCCCTCGGGGGCGGTTTTGTTGTATTTTTTCATAGATTAATCTGTTCCTTAATTTATTGTAGTAGCATAGTAGCACACTAAAGCGTTTTTGTCAAGTTCTAAATTTACTCTTGCGGTTTGTCGGCTTTTGTGGGTTTGTTTTTGCCCAAGCGTTGCTTAACATTTTGCCCCACCAAGGTATAAATAACGGCAAAGCACGGCACGCCCAGCACCATACCCGGCAATTGGAACAAACTGCCGCCCAAAATCACACTAAACAGTACCCAGATGCCGCTTATGCCTATCGAGTTGCCCATTATACGGGGATAAATAATATTGCCGTCGATTTGTTGCAGCACAACCATAAAAATAATAAAGAACAAGCAATGCCACGGGTTTATTAACAGCAGCAAAAATGCACTGGGTATGCCCCCGATAAACGGACCGAAAAACGGAATTATATTTGTAAACGCAATAATGAAGCTTATCAGAAGCGGGTACTCAAACCCGAAAATGCTCATACCAACATAGCAAACTACACCTACAATTGCGGCGTCGGTTAGCTGACCAACCAAATATTTGCCAAACTTGTTATTTGCAAGGCTTAAAATCTCCTCGGCTTTTGCAAAAGCTTTTTGCGGCAAATAGGCAGAGAAAAAGTTGCGTGTAATAAGGCAAAGCTGCTCTTTGCTTGCCAAAAAATAAACCGAAACGATTATCGCAATAACCCAGTTATAAACCTCGCCCAAAACGGCTTTTGTTCCCTCCCAAACTTGGGGGAAAATTTGGTTTATAAAATCGTTTACCCCGCCGCCTGAGGAATTTTTTTGGTTTAAAATATTGTCCAGCAGCGAGTCAAGTATTGTTTTGTTGTCCAAACTCGTGCCTAAAGAGGTGTTAATCAGTTCGATAATCAACCGCTCGGTCTGCATAAACTGGTTAGCATAGCCTGAGAAGTTATCTGCCAGCCTTTGAATATTAACTTGCAATTGCGGGATAAGTATGCCTAAGAAAAATGCAACAATGCCAAATGCAAAAATGTAGGTAATAATAAGAGAAAGCGGCTTTTTGAATTTTAGCCAAAACTTGTGCTTGCTGCCCATTTTTTTAAATATTTTTTTACGCAGCAACTCATACGGGAACTTTAGCAAATATGCCAAACCAAAGCCGTACAAAAACGGCATTATTATGTTTGCAAATGCAGAAACAAAGCCCCATATTTCTTTAAGGTGAAATAGGGCAAACACAAGCAAAATGCCGAATGTTATAAGCCAAAAAATTCCCGAAAAAGTTTTTTTGTTCAAAGTTTAGCTCCTAAATAAAACCACCCCGTCAGGGCTGACGCCCTGCCACCCCTCCACGGAGGGGAATTTTCGTGCATTGACGAGGCTTTAAGTTTGGTGTTTTGTTTTTTGAATTTATATATTGTGGTTTGCAATCAGTCTATTATTAGTGCTAATATTCCCCTCCGTGGAGGGGTGGCTCAACACTCATTTCATAAGTGTTGAGCCGGGGTGGTTTGTGTTCTCTAAAACAACGAAATCTGGTCAGTGTCGGGCAAATCGCCAAACACTCCGGCGTCTTTTAATTTTTCTATAACCGTTTTGTTTGCACCGGTTTTAATCTGCATATCTTCAATAGAAAGATATTTAACCTTTCTGCCCCATTCTTCCATGCTTTTTGCAGCGTTCTCACCCACTCCGTCAACCGAAGCAAACGGCAGGCGTATTTTACCGTCCTCTACCTCAAATTTTGTGGCGGAGGATTTGTAAATATCAACAGGCAAAACCTCTATTTTGCGGCAGAACATTTCGTTTATAATCTGCAAAGTGTCAAGCTCGGATTTTTCTTTAGCCGAAGCTGTTTTTTGGTTGATTTTTGATTTTATGTCTGCAATTTTTGCTCTTATAGCCAAATGACCCTGCATAGCGGCTGCACCGTCAAAATCTTCTCCCCGCACGGTAAAATATGCAGCATAAAACTCAAGCGGCTTATAAACTTTATACCAGCCCATACGCAAAGCACCAATCATATATGCCGCTGCGTGTGCCTTTGGGAACATATATTTTATCTTCATGCAAGAATCAATATACCACTGCGGCACATTGTTTTTTCGCATTGCTTCTATATGCTCGGGCGTAAGCTCTTTTACAGCCTTACCTTTACGCACAATTTCCATAATTTTAAACGACATTTGCGGGTCCAGCCCTTTATGAATAAGATATGTCATAATCGAGTCTCGTGTTCCGATAACGTCTGAAATTGTACAGGTTCCGTCTTTAATCAAATCCTGTGCGTTGCCGTTCCAAACATCTGTGCCGTGAGAAAGCCCCGAAACCTGCAATAAATCCGAAAATTTTGTCGGCTGTGCTTCTGCAAGCATTTGGCGTACAAAACCTGTGCCAAGTTCGGGCAAGCTTAATGTGCCTGTTTGTGCTTCAATCTCTTGAGAGGTTACGCCAAGTGCCTCGGGCGAAATAAACAGCGACATTACCTTTTCGTCGCTCATCGGCACATCGGTTACGGGCACGCCTGTATAATCCTCCAAATATTTGCATATTGTCGGCACGTCGTGCCCAAGCTCGTCCAGTTTGCAAATATTATCGTGAATCGCATGAAAGTCAAAGTGAGTGGTGATATTATCGTTGTTCATATCGTTTGCCGGGTGCTGCGTGGGGCAAAAGTCATAAATTTCCATATTCCGTGGCACAACAACCATACCGCCGGGGTGCTGCCCTGTGGTGCGTTTAACGCCTGTGCAGCCAATTGCAAGGCGTAGCTCTTCGGCTTTTTTCATCTCTTTAAACATCGGCACAGCCGTTGAGTTTTGTGCGTTTTGCCGTCCGTTTGCCAAATCATCAAACCCTGTTTTGGCGGCAGAACCTGCATTTAAAGCCGACGCTTTAAGCATTTTTTCAAATTCGGCACGTTTTTCTTCATCGTATTTTTTAACAAAACCTATTGCGGTTTTTTCTTGAATACAAGATATTGTACCCGCTTTAAACACGTTTTCTTTGCCAAAAATCTCTTCGGTGTAGCGGTGCACACGTTCTTGCACTTCTCCGCTGAAGTTTAAGTCAATATCGGGCACCTTGTCGCCCTTAAAGCCCAAAAATGTTTCAAAGGGTATTTCTTGCCCGTCCCGCTCAAAAGATGTGCCGCAATCGGGGCAATTTTTGGGCGGCAAATCGAACCCCGAGCCAATAGAACCATCGGTTATGGCTTCAAAATGCTTGCACTTGGGGCAAATGTAGTGCGGCGGCAACGGGTTAACCTCCGAAATTCCGCAAACTGTTGCAACAAATGAAGAACCAACGCTCCCCCGTGAGCCAACTTGGTAGCCGTTTTTAACGCTGTATGCCACCAGCTTTTGTGCCGTCATATACAACACCGAAAATTTGTATTTTATAATTGCATTAAGCTCTTTTTCTAAGCGTTCTTTTACCAAATCGGGCAACGGGTCGCCGTATTTTGCTTTTGCGTTGCTCCAGCTTATGTTAATAAGCTCTTCTTGTGCTCCGTCAATAATCGGGTGAAAGGTTTCTTTTGGAATCGGTCTGATGTAATCTATCATATCGGCAATTTTGTTCGTGTTTTCTACCACGACTTCATATGCCTTTTCTTTGCCCAAATAGCTGAACTCCTCCAGCATTTCGGCAGTTGTTCGCAAATATAGCGGAGCTTGGTTATCGGCGTCAGAAAAGCCTTTACCCGCCTGCAAAATTTTGCGGTACTGTGCTTGGTACGGGTCCATAAAGTGCACATCGCAGGTTGCAACAACGGGTATGCCAAGCTCCTCGCCTAAGCGTACAATTGCAGTGTTAATTTGCACCAGCTCTTTTTGGGATTCTACCATTCCCTTTTCTATCATGAATTGGTTGTTTTGCAGGGGCTGAATTTCTAAAAAGTCGTAATACGAAGCGATTTTTTTAATTTCGCTCCACGGTTTGCCGTTAAAAATCGCTTGGAACAGCTGCCCGCTTTCGCACGCCGAGCCGATAATCAAACCCTCTCGGTGGGCATCTAAAATTGTTTTTAAAATGCGAGGGCGTTTATAATAGTGTTTAAGATGACTGTCGGATATCAGCTTGTAGAGATTTTTAAGCCCCGTTGCATTTTTAACAAGAATTATCTGGTGGTATGTAGGCAAATATTTATAGTTTGATTTGCCCAATTTTGAGGTTATTGCCCCAACACTTAAAACATCCTGCTTTTTAAGGCGTGCAATGTATTCAATAAAAATACGGGACAATACTTCGGCATCGTCTTTGGCACGGTGATGGTTAAACGTGCCCAAACGCAGGTGCTTAACCACCTTGTCTAACTTGGCGGATTTTAGCTCAGGCACAAGGCTGCGGGTTAGTGCAACCGTATCTATAGCCGAATAGTTATATTCTATGTTATGGCGTGTGCAAACCGCTTTTAAAAACGAGGTGTCGAACTGGGCATTGTGTGCCACCAAAACCGAATCGCCGCAAAATTCAAAAAAGCTTTTAACAGCTTCGTCCTCAAGCGGAGCATTGGCAACCATACTGTCGGTTATGCCGGTTAGCTTTACAATACGGGCAGGGATTGGTATTTGCGGGTTTACAAAAGTGCCGAACGACTCTTTAAACATCCCGTTTTCGATTTTTACTGCACCTATTTCGGTTATCCTGTCAAATCCGGCAGAAAGCCCGGTGGTTTCTAAGTCGAAGCAAACAAAAGTGCCGCTAAGCGGTGTGTCGGCTTCGCCATCGACTGCTGTTGCTTGATTATCGGAAAAATACGCTTCTAAGCCGTAAATTACCTTAAACTTTTCTTCGTCCTCGCCTTTTGCTTTGTTTATGGCTTCGGCTGTATTCATTGCTTCGGGGTAGCTTTGTGCAACGCCGTGGTCGGTTATTGCAATAGCTTTATGCCCCCATGCCGCCGCACGTTTTATCAAATTCGCCGCCGGAGTAATAGCGTCCATTTCTGACATTGTGGTATGCAAATGCAGCTCTACACGCTTTTTTTCTGCCTTGTCTGCCGTTACGGTTTTTGTAACCTTAGAGATTGATTTAGGACGTAAGGTAAGCTCGTTACGGTTATATTTGTCGTAATACAGCTCGCCACGCAAATAGAGCGTGTCGCCTTTTTTTAGCTCGGCAATTCGCTTGCCCTCTTCTATTGGCGTAAAAAGCGAAACATAAACTGAATCGGTATAATCGGTTATGCCGAACAAAATGCTGTAGCTTCGCCCATCGGCTGTTAGCTTGCATTTGTCTATGTTAAACACATCGCCCCAAACAGCGGCGGTGCCTGTTTCGATATCTAAACTGCTGAGTTTTTTTGGCGTGCCCTTTGTTTTAGTGTTGCCGAAAATTAGGCTTGCACTGTCTAAAACAGGTGTGGGCAGCAAAGTGTCGCCTTTTCTTATTTCAATTTCGGTTATCTGTTGGCTTTCGGTTTTTTCTACCTTAGGGGCGTTTAGCAGACGCTCACGCTCTAACTTTTCGGCATAAATCTCTTTTTTTTCTATATAAATTTCGCTGTCGGCGTTTAGCTCGGTAACGCCACTCAACTCTACATTTTGTATGTTAACATCAAACTGCCGTGCAATTTCGGCTTTTAGCTCCGGCACAAAATTTTTCTGCTCTAAAATTAAAGCACCGCCGTTTTTAAGCTCAATTTCAATATTATTATCGTCGGTTATGGTATAAACTGCGTTGTTTAAAGTGCCGTTTAGCGATGGAATTTTAAATTTTAATTCGTCAATAACATCGGGCAAAACGTCGGCACAAAACGTGCTTGCGGAGTAGCTTGGGTAAATTTTTGCCCTTTGCACACCAAGCGGTGAGTTTTTAACGGCAATCTCTAAAGCAGTAATTTCGCTTTTTGGTATGTATGCACTAAAATTTAAATAAAAGCTGATTAACCCTTCCCCGCTGTTAAGCTTTGCCGAAAGCAGCTCGCCGCCAAGGGCGTTTGCAAACAGAGGGTTTTGCGTGTCTATATAATTTTGCAGCATATTGCATAGTGTTCCCATATGTACCCCTAATTCTTGTTTTGCGTTTTACAGTGTTTCTATTTCGTGCATTAGTTCTTGCAGCAAATCGGCTTCGCTGACTTTACGTAAAATTTTGCCTTTTTTAAAAATAAGCCCTTCGCCGTTGCCGCCTGCAATGCCAATATCGGCTTCTTGTGCTTCGCCCGGTCCGTTAACGGCACAACCCATAACTGCTACCTTAGTTGGTTTTTTTATGTTTTTTAAGGCTTGTTCAACTTGGTTTGCCAAAGTTATAACATCAATTTTTGTTCGCCCGCACGTTGGGCATGCAATAAGCTGCACCCCTGATTTTTCAATATCCAAAGCCCGCAGCAAATCGTGCCCGGCTGCAACCTCCAACACAGGGTCGGCGGTTAGTGAAACACGAATCGTGTCGCCAATGCCGTCCAAAAGCAACGCACCAATGCCCGCTGAGGATTTTATTAAACCCGTACGTTCGGTGCCCGCCTCGGTTACGCCCAAATGCAGCGGGTAATCGCACTTTTCTGCGGCAAGTTTATATGCGTGCACCATTGTTTGCACCGACGAGCTTTTCATAGACAGCACAATATCGCTAAACTCAAATTTTTCGAGCAAAGACGCATGATACAAGGCACTTTCGCACAGTGCCGCTGCGGTTGGGCTGCCATGCTTTTTTAAAATTTCTTTTTCCAGCGAGCCGGAGTTAACCCCGATGCGAATTGGTATTTTTGCGTTGCGGCAGGCGTTAACCACCGCCAAAATCTTCTCTTGCGAGCCGATGTTGCCCGGGTTTATTCTAATTTTATCAACTCCGGCGGCAACACATTCCAGTGCAATTTTATAGTCAAAATGAATATCCGCCACAACGGGGATATTCAAGCTGTTTTTAAGTGCATAAATAAGCGGCACACAATCAACATTCGGCACAGCTGCACGAATAACCTCGCACCCTTTTTCTTGCAGCAGCAACGCTTGTGCAACACTTTTTTCAATATTGTCCGCCGGGGTGTTAAGCATAGACTGCACGGTTATTTTTGCACCGCCGCCCATTAAAACATTGCCGACTTTTACTTGTTTTTTGCTGCCCATTTTTTGCACCGCCTTATTTTTAAAAATCACTTAAAAGTTAACTAAATAAAAATATTTGCCACAAGCTGCCAAACATCTTTTAGCGTAACAACCAAAATAAACAGCATTAATATTGCAAGCCCTGCACCGTTAACCGCCGCTTCTATCTTGCGGGGGATTGGCTTGCGGGCAATAGCCTCGATGGCAAGGAACACAAAACGTCCGCCGTCCAACGCAGGGAAGGGCAACAGGTTAAACACGCCTAAGTTTACGGTTATAAGCATCATCATAAAGAACAAGCGGTTAAAACCCTCGGCAAAGCCGCCAACTTCCAAACCCTCCGACGTTACCTGCTGTATTGCCGAAGTCATACCAACCGGGCCTGCAACGTCGGTCAACCCAAATTGCCCCGTAACAAGCCCGATTAGGCTTGCCCAAACCATTTTAACAACCGAAATTGTATCGTTAAAGGTGTTGCTTAAAACCGTGCCGAAGTTTTTTTCTTGTGCCGTAGTATAAAAATCAAGCTGAACCATAGGCTGTGCTTCTTCGGATTCTTTATAACCTAAAAAGTTTACATCATATAGCTCAACAATCTGCCCGTTACGCTCGACTGTTACGTTTGTTTTAAAGCTTTGGCGTGTGCTTTGCGTTGCAAGTGCAGGCAGAGTATATTCGCCGTATTTGTGGTCCATATCGTTGTAGCATTTGCTGTATATACTCTCAACCTCGGCAACAGTTTTTGCACTACGCAATGCCGGCAAATAGCTGTTTAACACTGCTACAGCATCATTAAATTTGGCTTCTAAAACCGACTGTTCGGCATCTTTATATTTATCCCTAATGTCAACGGTAATATGGTCTACCAGATTATTAATCGCATCTTTTTTGTAAAAAACAATATTTTTACCGTCAAGATTATCCGAAACCTTTATTGTTGCCAAACCGTACTGAAAATCTCGCATTGTGGTAACGCCGTAGTTGTTAATGCGAACTATTTTATCTCCCTCTTTTAACCCTGTAAAGGCAGAGTATGACTGCTCGGGAAACGAATCTACAACTGGCTGCACAAAATAGGGCTGCTGCACCTCAATAATCAGCATAAAAATAAAGCCGAGCAAAATGTTAAGCAACGCTCCGGCTACTATTATAATCATACGCTTCCACAATTTTGCATTGTTAAAGGCACGGGGGTTTTGGCTGTCTTCATCCTCACCCTCCATTGCACAAAAGCCGCCAATTGGCAACGCTCGCAGCGAATACACAGTCTCGCCCTTAGTAAACGAAAACAGCTTTGGGCCCATCCCAAGCGAAAATTCATTTACCTTAACGCCGCTGCGTTTTGCACTAATAAAATGCCCGAACTCGTGCACAAAAATAATTGCTTCAAAAAGCAAAATGCCTATTATTACTAATAAAATACCTTCTAATATTTAAATCATAACCTTTCTTTTACATATTGCCGTGCTGCTTCGTCGCACTCAAAAACATCCTGCAAGCTTGCAATGTTATTATTACTTTGCGTTTGCATAGCATTGTATACTAACTCGCCGATTTTTAAAAACGAAATTTTCCCGCTTCTAAAGGCGGCGTTTGCTTCCTCGTTTGCACCGTTTGCTGCGGTTTGTGCCGCTTGCCCATAAACTAATGCTTGTTTGCAGGCTTGCATACACAAAAAGGTTTCATAATCCGGCTCAAAAAAAGTGAGCTTGCCAATATCGGTTAAGCTAAGCTGCGGTGTGCTGCAAGGCAGCCTTTTGGGGTATGTTATTGCATATTGAATGGGGATTTTCATATCCGGCATACCCAATTGTGCAATAACAGCGTTATCAGAATATTCAACCAGCGAATGAATTATGCTTTGCGGATGCACCACAACATCAATTTCTTCTGCCTTAACACCAAACAGCCAGTAGGCTTCAATAATTTCTAAGCCTTTGTTCATCATAGTCGCCGAATCTATAGTTATTTTTGCACCCATATTCCAGTTTGGGTGCTTTAGAGCCTGCTGCGGGGTTACATCCTTAAGCTGCTGCGTGGTTTTGCCCAAAAATGGTCCGCCCGATGCTGTGAGTATGAGCTTTTTAACCTCTTTTTTGCTGTTAGCCCCCTGCAAGCATTGGAATATTGCCGAATGTTCACTATCAACAGGCAGCAATGCTACGCCGTTTGCTTTTATTGCTTCTTTTACAAGCTCGCCGCCTGCAACCAAAGCTTCTTTGTTTGCCAGGGCAATATTTTTTTTTGCATTGGCAGCTTTTAAAGTCGGCTCTAAGCCAACCATACCGACCAAGGAGTTTAGCACCATATCGGTGTCGTCATACTCGGCGGCGGCAAGCAAGCCATCTTTACCGCACAGCACCTTTGTTTGAGTATCGGCAATTGCAATTTTTAGCTGTGCAGCCGCATTATTATCATAAACAGCAGCAATGTGCGGTTTATAACGCCGCACCTGCTGCTCTAAAGTTCTAATGTTTGTGTTGGCGGTTAAAACTGTTGGTGTTATATTCAGGTCGTCGCAAATTTCTAACGCTTGTGTGCCGATTGAACCCGTCGAGCCCAAAATACTGATTTTTTTAACCGCAGTTTTTTCATAATTATCGTCTGTAATAGTATTAACAATATTTTTTGCAGAATCGATTATTGCAAAATTTTTAAAATCTTCACTCATAGTAATATCCTTTTAAACCCCGGTAAAAAACAGTGCAAAATATACCACGGGGGCGGTAAAAATAACACTGTCAAAACGGTCGAGCAAACCGCCGTGCCCGGGGATAATCGAGCCGTAGTCTTTGATATGGCAATTGCGTTTGATTAGCGAAAACGCCAAGTCGCCCAAAATTGACAAAAACGAGTTTGCCACGCCGATTAAAAGCAAAATTAAATAGTTCGGCACAAACCCGCCGTAAATAAAGCTGAAAACATAGCCGATTGCCAATGCACCTAAAGTCCCGAACAAAATACCGAAGGCTGCACCCTCAACCGTTTTTTTGGGGCTTATTTTAGGGCAAAGCTTATGCTTGCCAAAAAATGTTCCGCCAAAATATGCACCCGCATCGGCAAGCCACGGCACACCTAAAATTAACACAATATAGTAAGAAACTCTTGAGGCACCCTCAACGCTGGCATAATCTTGATATATAGCCTCGCAAATAAAGTGGAAGGCAAATGTTATTAGCGTAAAAGTGCCTATAATAAAAGTTAAGTCGTCAAACTTAAATTTCTCGTGGTCAAGCACCATTACAAAGAACATTATTATAATAAGCAAAAATAAGCAAACCAAATATCCCGAAATTTGATAACGCCCTATAACATATGTAAAATCGGGGAAGAATGCTGCCAATGCTGCCAGCAAAATGCACGGGAGCGAAATTTTGTAGTTGCGAATAAGCCCCCTTGCCGAAAGCAGCTCGCCGTAAACCTCGGCACACGCCAAAGCAAAAATTCCGGCTAAAACAAGCGGTTGCCATTCGCCTAAAAACAGCACACCAACCACTACGGATATACCCACAATTCCCGAAATGATTCTGGTTAGCATAATACCTCCGTTTTTTGCAACTTGTCATGTTTAGTTTTTTTGTGCAAGCACAAAAACTTCTCAAATACGATAGTTGCCCTTTTTTGCAAATTTATAATAAATAAACAATATTGTAACAGTACACACAATTATTTAGAATCCACGCCGCCAAAGCGACGGTTGCGGCCGACGAATTGTGCAATAGCCTCGTCAATGTCCTCGGGTTTAAAGTCGGGCCAAAGCTTGTCGGTAATTATATATTCGGAATATGCCGACTGCCACAGCAAAAAATTGCT
>JAISII010000175.1 GCA_031262125.1 Oscillospiraceae bacterium
GAACGTGAGAGAATTCAGATGTTTGAAGGCACAGTAATTGCCATGAAGGGCAGCGGGGTTTCTCGCACATTTACCGTAAGGCGTGTTTCTTACGGCGTTGGAGTAGAAAGAGTTTTCCCATTCCATTCTCCAAATGTTAAAGATGTAGCAGTTATTCGCCGTGGTAAAGTAAGGCGTGCAAAGCTTTATTATCTGCGTGACCGTGTTGGTAAAGCTGCCAAGGTTAAAGAACAAATTCGCAAATAATCAGCAAATAATTTTTAAAGGGGCAGCTTTTGCCCCTTTTTGATTATGATTTTTAAATAATTTAAGAAGGAATCTTAAATGAACGATATTATTAAAGAAAAAGAACAAGGGTTATTAAATAATTCTAAGGCTTCCGCCGGTGTTTATGACTGGTACAGCTCGTTGCTTTTGGCGATTGTTGCGGTGGTGCTGCTGCTAACATTTTGCTTTAGGCTTGTTAATGTTTCGGGTACTTCTATGGAAGCCACCCTGCTTAACTCCGACAAAGTGTTTGTGTCCAACCTGTTTTTTACACCCAAAACGGGCGACGTAGTAATTATAAGCCATGCACAGCATTATTCCGAGCCGCTTGTAAAACGTGTTATTGCCACCGAAGGGCAGTCGCTTAAAATCGATTTTGAAAACCAAAAAGTTACGGTAGACGGTGTAGTTATAGACGAACCGTATGTTTTTAGCCCGATGATGCCCGAGGACGGTGAGATACCATCAATTATTCCGCCCGGCAAACTGTTTGTTATGGGCGACAATCGTGCTGCATCTAACGACAGCCGTTCTTCTCAAATAGGCTTAATAGATGAAAACGATATTTTAGGCAAGGCATATTTTGTGCTGTTCCCATTTAACCGAATGAAAAATATCGAATGATTTATTAATAAAATTAATTAAAGCTTGAAATAAGTCTGTATCTGTTATAAAATAGGTACAGGCTTTTGTTTTTATAAAATAACAAAAAATAATTAAGATAAAGGTAAAAGATATGGCAGATAACACACAAAACATTCAATGGTTCCCCGGGCATATGACCAAAACCAAGCGGCAAATTACCGATGTTTTAAAATTGGTAGACATTGTGGCAGAGATTATCGACGCTCGAATACCCTTTAGCAGCCGCAACCCCGATTTGCGGGTTTTAACCAAGCAAAAACCACGCATTGTGCTGCTTAACAAGTGCGATATTGCCGACAAAGCCGCCACAAAACAATGGATTGAATATTTTAAAAATACCGAGAATTCAGCCGCATTGGCTATAAACTCAAAAAACGGCATTGGGCTGAATTTGTTTGCCCCGGCAGTACGCAATGTGCTTAGCGAAAAGCTAAGCAGGCTAAAGCAAAAAGGGGTTGTCAGCCCCACCGTGCGTGTGCTGGTTGCCGGGATACCCAACGTGGGCAAATCATCTTTTATTAATAAAATGTCTTCAAAAAGCAAAGCAAAGGTAGAGGACCGCCCCGGCGTTACACGGGGCAACCAGTGGTTTACTGTTGATAAAGATATGGAGCTGCTGGACACACCGGGTATGCTTTGGCATAAGTTCGACGACCAAAAGGTGGGCGAGAGGCTTGCCTTTACAGGTGCGGTTAAAGACGGCGTTTTAGATATAGAGCTGCTTGCAATGAGGTTGCTGGAGAACTTGATTTTGATTAATTCGTTTGGCTTTGCCGAGCGTTATAAGCTTGAGAAAGACGAAATTTTATCTTTAGATTCGTACGACTTGCTGTGCAAAATTGCAAAAAACCGTGGTATGCTCATCAGCCGAGGCGAAGCCGACACCGAACGTGCCGCAAACGTAATTCTGGATGAGTTCCGTGGCGGCAAGCTGGGTAACATTACGCTTGAGCTGCCGTGAAAGGAAAATAAAAATGCCTCAAAATAAAAACACAGAACAGCAGGATATGCTGTTTTTTGAAAAAGGCTTGTGGCAAAGCGGCTTTAAAGCAATTTGCGGAATTGACGAAGCAGGGCGAGGTCCTTTGGCAGGCCCTGTGTGTGCCGCCGCAGTGGTTTTGCATACCAACAGTTTGGGCATTCCGGGGGTGAATGATTCAAAAAAATTAACCGAAAAAAGGCGAGAAGAGCTTTTTGACGTGATAATTGCCGAAGCGGCAGATTACTCAATTGCGTTTGCAACTGTGGAGGAAATTGAAGAAATTAATATTCTAAACGCCACAATGCTTGCCATGCAGCGTGCTGTAAACGGCTTAAAAACACCAGCCGATTACGTGATTATAGACGGCAACACAATGCCGCCAAATTTGCAAACGCCCGCACAAACAATTGTTAAGGGAGATGCGAAATCGCAAAGCATAGCGGCGGCTTCTATTTTAGCAAAAGTAACACGAGACCGCCTGATGCTTGAATATGCAAAGGAATACCCGCAATATTTTTTTGAAAAGCACAAGGGCTACGGCACAAAAATACATACCGAGCAAATTTTAAAATATGGTGCAAGCCCAATACACCGCAACAGCTTTTTAAAGAAAATTTTAAGCGGCAAAAAATAAATATTTAAAAAAACAGGTTTAATATGAACAATTTAACCCAAACGCTGGGCAAAAAGGGCGAAGACTTTGCCTGTATGTACTATGTAAAATACGGCTTTGGCATAGTTGCCCGCAACTACCGCTGTGCTTACGGAGAAATTGACGTTATTGCACAAAAGGACGATAAAATATTTTTTTGCGAGGTTAAAACCCGCAATGCATCTTCGCAAATGCGTCCAAGCGTAAACGTAACCCTTGCAAAGCAAAAAAAGCTAATAAAAACCGCCGCTGTATATATGCAGCAGCACAAAACTCAGCTTCAGCCCGTTTTTGATGTAATTGAAGTTAACGTAAACCCATATACTCTAAAATGCACATCCTTAAACAGGATTGAAAATGCGTTTATTCAGGGAGGCAATTATGCGGTATTTTGATTTGCATTGCGACACATTGTACAGAGCAATAAACGAGGGGAAAACGCTTGATGAGCCAAAGTTCCATTTGTCGATAAGTAAGGGCAAAAGGTTTGAACAATGGGTGCAGTGTATGGCGGTGTGGGTGCCCGACGATATTACCGATGAAGCGGCTTGGCAGCTTTTTAACGATGCTTATAATAAACTTATAAATGAGGCGAAAACCGAAAGTGTAAAGCTTTGCACAACGGCTGAGGATGTTAAGAGCGAAAAAACCACCTTTATTTTTACGCTGGAGAACGCCAAAGCTATAGGCAACGACATTGCAAAAATTGCAACCTTAGCCCGCTGCGGTGTAAAAATTGTAACCCTAACGTGGAACGCCGAGAACGCTATTGGCGGCGGCTCGCAAGCACAGGATATAGGGCTTAAACCATTTGGCAGGCTTGCCGTTGCCGAGTTTGAAAAGCAGGGGGTTGTTTGCGACATTTCTCACGCAAGCGACAAGCTTTTTTGGGACGTTGCAAAAGTGGCACAAAAGCCCATAATTGCCACACATTCAAACTCACGCAGAATAACGCCGCATATGCGTAACCTAACCGACGAGCAGTTTTTGTATTTGGCAAATAACAAAGGTCTTGTGGGGCTTAATTTTGCACAAATATTTTTAAATGAGAACCCCGATAAATCCGCAATTTGCGATATTATAAAACACGCCGAGCATTTTCTCTCGCTAAACTCTGCGGCAGAGGATGTTTTGTGCATAGGCTCTGATTTTGACGGAGCTGATATGCCAAAAGGTATAATAGGCATTGAGAGTATACCCGATTTATACGAAGATTTTTTTAAGGCGAATTACAGCGAAAGCTTGCTTGAGAAAATATTTTTAAAAAACGCCCGCAACTTCTTTGCAAACCTTTGACTTTTCCCCGCTTATGCGGTATAATTACAAATTAATAATGCGTTAATAACACGAAAGGCAAACGGTATTTTAAAATGCACTTTAACAGCACACAAAACAACAAAAATATTGTTAACTCGGCACAGGCAATCGCACAAGGGCTTTCGCCCGACGGCGGGCTTTTTGTGCCGCAAAGCTTCCCCAAAATCAATTTGCAGGAGCTTATTAATTTAACCTATAACGGCAGGGCAAAATCGGTTTTAGGCTTGTATTTAACCGATTATTCTGCCCCCGAGCTTGCAAATTGCGTAGACAACGCCTACAATGCAGAAAAGTTCGGCTCAGACAACCCAACACCAATAACCGCACAAAGCTTTAACGGCACCCAAATTAATTTTTTAGAGCTTTGGCACGGTCCGACATCTGCTTTTAAAGATATGGCACTGCAAATTTTGCCCCATTTGTTAACACTTGCCTATAAAAAAGAGGAGGCAGGCAAACAAGCTTTAATTTTGGTTGCAACCTCGGGCGATACAGGCAAAGCCGCACTTGAGGGCTTTAAGGACGTGCCAAACACTCAAATTGCTGTGTTCTACCCCGAAAACGGCGTCAGCGAAATTCAAAAGTTCCAAATGAACAGCCAAGCAGGAGAAAATGTTTTGGTGTGCGGCATAAACGGCAATTTTGACGATGCCCAAACTGCCGTTAAACGGCTGTTTAATACACAAACACTCATAAACAAGCTTGCGGCAAAAAACACAATGTTTAGCAGTGCAAACTCAATAAACTTCGGGCGGCTTGTTCCGCAGGTTGTTTATTATATTTCGGCCTATTGCGATATGGTCAACGGCGGCAAAATTGCTATGGGCGAGCAAATAAACGTGGTTGTGCCCACAGGCAATTTCGGCAATATTCTTGCTGCCTATTATGCAAAACGTATGGGGCTGCCTATAGGCAAGCTTATTTGTGCTTCCAACTCTAACAATGTTCTTGCCGAGTTTATAAACACAGGAGTTTATAACAAAAACCGCAAGTTTTTTACAACTATTTCGCCATCTATGGATATTCTTGTGTCCAGTAATTTAGAGCGTTTGCTCTACCATTTGTGCGGAGAAAATTCCGACACGGTAGCCGCTATGATGCAGTCGCTTAAAACAAACGGCAGCTTTACGGTAGCCGATGATGTTAAAGCCGAAATTTCCGAACTGTTCTACGGTAACAGCTGTACCGAGGAAGAAACACAGCAAACCATAAAACAATTATTTGAGCAAAGCTGCTATTTGTGCGACCCGCACACGGCGGTTGCTGTTAATGTTTATGACAAATATGCAAAACAAACAGGCGACTGCAAAACCCCTGTTTTGCTTGTGTCTACCGCCAGCCCGTATAAGTTCCCCGCAGCGGTTTTGGATGCCCTTGATGCAAAGCAGCAGGGCGTTGCAAGCTGCAAAAACGAGTTTGAAATGCTGGATGTTTTAAACAGCCTTACGGGTGCTCCCGTGCCTGCCCCGATTTTGAACCTTAAAACACAAACAAAACGGTTTGCCAACCTAACCGAAGTGCCGGATATGGAACAGTTTTTAACCGAAAAATTGGGCTTAAATTAACAGATTCTTAAAAGAAAGGTTACGCACTTGAGGTGTAAAATTAACCGAAAGTGCAGAATAAAATAAATGGCGATTTACACAATCGGCGATTTGCACCTGTCGCTTGGCACAAACAAGCCAATGGACGTTTTTGGCGGCTGGGGCAACTATGTTGAGCGGATTGAAGCAAACTGGCGGCGTTTGGTTACACCTGCCGATACCGTGGTGATACCCGGTGATATTTCGTGGGCAATGAAGCTTAGCGAATGTACCCCCGACTTCACTTTTTTAAACGAGCTGCCGGGCGAGAAAATTCTGCTTAAAGGCAACCACGATTATTGGTGGGAAACCAAGAAAAAAATGGATGATTACCTTTTTGCAAGTGGGTTTGGCACAATTAAAATTTTGTTTAACAATGCCTTTGCTGTGGGCGATTATGCAATTTGCGGCACACGAGGCTGGGCTTTGGATACCGACAGCCCCGAGGATTTAAAAATCCTGAATAGGGAAGTCGGGCGGCTTAAAATGTCGCTTGATATGGGTGTTAAAACCCAAAAAGAGCTGATTGTTTTTTTGCATTACCCGCCTGTTTATGGCGAAAAGGTTTGTGAAGAAATAATTGCGGTGCTAAACGAATATAATATCAAGCGGTGCTTTTACGGGCATTTGCACGGCATATCTGCTAAAAAATCTGCAACAAACGGCGACATTGGCGGAATAAATTACAAGCTTGTATCTAGCGATGCTTTAGGGTTTATGCCGCTTTTTGTGGGATGATTTTTTTAATTAATAAAAAATAATATTTTATTAACTAAACGGAAAAGTTGGCGGAATAAATTACAGGCTTGTTTCAAGCGATGCATTAGGGTTTATGCCCTTTTTTGTAGGTTAGTTATAAAAAAGAAAGAGGAATTTTAAAATGAAAAAAATTTTTATACTTGCTTTAGCTATAGTTTGCCTTGCAGCAATGCTTTGCGGGTGCGGCGGCAACAATGCAACAAACACGGCTGACACCACTGCAGCACCTGCTGCAGCTTTAACAACGGTTGCCGATACAACCGCAGCACCAAGCGTTACATCCGCACAACAAGGCACCGCTGTGTTGCACGCTTATTTAGACGAATTGGTTACAGAATACGGGCGTTCCTCTAAAAGAACTACCATAGCAGAAGACAGCGAACGCAACAGAACCATAACCTCAACCGACCAATACGGGCTTTTAGCCTCAAAGTTGATTGATGTTAACAACGACAATACGCAGGAGTTTATAACGGCGGTAATCAGCGGAGATGCACAAAAAGATGTTTTAGAAATTGCGTTATTTTCGCCAAACGGCATTATTGGAAAATCTTTAGAACTAAAAGCCAATTTTTCAAACGGGGAACAACCGCCGACAGTTTTTTTAAAAACACATAACAACACAACATACCTATGTGTTATTGCCGAGGGCGGGTCTATGTTCTTTGGCGGCAGTGCATACAGCCAGCAACTAAGTGTTTATAAATTTGATGCTGATTTTAATTTTGTATTGCAAAAAACATTTGGAAGCAGCAGGGGAGCAGGTGCAAACTCTACTGTTAACATAACCGACAGCGGCAACGGTGAAACCATTTACAGCAGCGGAACAATACAATCGACCGATAGAGATGCAAAGCTTGCCGCCTTTAACAAGGTTAAAACAAGTCTTGCCGAATATGGCTTGCAAGACCAAGTGGAGTTTGGGGACGACGATATGTCTTCGCCCTGCAACTTTGATTTTGAGGACGAAAGCGTTGGCGTTGTGCCCATTTGCGGCGGCGAATTGGATTATGCCAGAGGCACGGGCTCACTCTCTTATGTTGTTGAATATGAGGATTATACAAGCGGCGATGACGATTAAAAACAGCAAACAGTTTAAAAAACCAACAAAAACCCAACAAAAGCGTTTTGGCACTTGAAATTTGCACTATAACGTGTTATAATAATTTGATATTATATAAGAAAGTATGGAGGAATTGAAATGTCTTTAAAAAACAAAGAAAACACCGAAACAAACACATTTGTTCTGGAGGTGGACGTTGATAAGGAAACGTTCCAGAACGAAATAAACAAAATTTACAAAAAACAAATCGGCAAAATGAACATACCCGGCTTTAGGCGTGGCAAAGCACCCCGCCATATGGTAGAGTCGCTTTACGGCAAGGATGTGTTTTATGATGATGCAATGCAAGAGCTGTACCCCGAAGCTTTGGCACAAGCAGGCGAAGAAGCCGAGATTAAAATCGTTTCGGTAGAGAATATTGAAATTATCGAAGTTGGTAACGACGGCTTTAGCTTTAAAGCAACAGTAATTGTAGAGCCGGAGCTGACTGTAGAAAACTACAAGGGCATAGAAGTTACTAAAAAATCAACCGAAGTTACCGACGAGCTTTTGCAGGAAGAAATCGACAAAGAGCTTGACAAGGTTAGCCGTATGGCAGCAGTAACCGACCGCCCCGCACAAGACGGCGACACGGTTGTTATTGATTTTGACGGTTATGTTGACGATGTTGCTTTTGACGGCGGCAAAGCCGAAAACCACAACCTGCTATTGGGTTCGGGTCAGTTTATCCCGGGCTTTGAGGAGCAGATTGTCGGGCATAATGTTGATGACGAGTTCTCGGTTATGGTAAAGTTCCCCGAGGAATACCACGCCGAAGCACTTGCAGGCAAAGATGCCGAGTTTAAAGTAAAACTGCACGAGATAAAAGCTAAAGAGCTGCCCGCTTTTGACGACGATTTTGTAAAAGATGTCAGCGATAAAGAAACTGTTGACGAATATAAAGCCGATTTAAAAGAAAAGCTGCAAAGCAAGCTGGATAAAGAAGCCGAAAGCGATATTGAAAACCAAATTGTTACCAAGCTTTGCGAGCTTGCACAGGGCGAAATCCCCGATGCGATGACACATAACGAAGTTCACGCTATGATACACGAGTTTGAGCATCGTTTAAGCTCACAAGGGCTTGACCTTAAAACATATTTGGGCTTTATGGGTACCGACGAAAAAGGCTTGCACGATATGTATAAGCCCGAAGCCGAAAAACGTGTTAAAGTTCGCTTGGCGTTAGAGGCTGTTGTTCGTGCCGAAGATATTCAAATAACCGAGGAAGACTTGGAAGCCGAATATAAAAATATGGCAGAAAAATATAAGGTGGAGCTTGAGCAAATCAAATCAATCGTAGCAGCCGAGAATTTAACGCAGGATTTAAAGGTTCAAAAAGCTGTCGAGCTGATTAAAGAGGCAGCTATTATAAAATAAGCCTTGAAATTTTTATTGCTTTTTGTTTTATTTTCTGCAAACGAATATATTTTCAAAAACATACCAATTATATACTATATGTAAAAAAGGAGTTTTAGATTTATGAGCAGTTTAGTTCCTTACGTTATCGAACAAACAAGCCGTGGCGAGAGGTCGTATGACATTTTCTCACGATTATTAAACGACAGAATTATTATATTGGCAGACGAAGTAAACAACGCAACCGCAAGCCTTGTTGTTGCACAGCTGCTTTATTTAGAGGGTCAAGACCCGTCAAAGGACATCAGCCTTTATATCAACAGCCCCGGCGGTTCGGTTACCGACGGTATGGCAATTTATGATACTATGCAGTATATTAAATGCGATGTTTCTACTATTTGTATTGGTTTGGCTGCAAGTATGGGTGCATTTCTGCTTTCGGCAGGGGCAAAGGGCAAACGCCTTGCATTGCC
>JAISII010000022.1 GCA_031262125.1 Oscillospiraceae bacterium
TGCAATACGCAAAAACATATCAATGTCAAGCGTATTGTGGTGAGTAACAAACGGGCGTGCGGTCGCACCGCCGGGTATTGTGTTTAAAATAGGGGTTTCAACCTCAACATAATGCAAATTATCCAAATAATCCCGCAGTGTTTTGATAATTGCTGCACGGCTTATAAAAGCATTTTTAACCTCGGGGTTTACAATAAGGTCAACATAACGCTGGCGGTAACGCAGGTCGGTGTCTTTAAGCCCGTGGTATTTCTCGGGCAGGGGCAGCAGCGATTTTGAGAGCATACGCACTGCTGTTGCATGGATGCTTATTTCGCCCATTTTTGTTTTAAAAACATAACCCTTAACTTCAACAATATCGCCAATATCCCACTTTAAAAGCCCTTTGTATATATCCTCGCCCAAATCGTCAAATTTGGCAAAAATCTGAATTTTCCCGTCTCGGTCGTGAACATCCAAAAACGCAACCTTGCCTTTGCCACGCTTACTCATAACACGCCCGGCAACGCACACGGTTTTGGTTTCATATTCTTCAAAATTGTTTATTATTGTACCCGAAAGCGTATCTCGGTCGCTGGTGTTTATGGAGTATGGGTCTTGCCCAGCGGCTTGCATTTCGGCAAGCTTGTCCCTCCGTACCTGCAAAATTTCGCTCAGCGACTGTTCGGGGTTTTGAATGTTATCACTCATTATGTGTATACACCTCTGTTTAATTTTTTGCGTTAGTTATCTAAACTCCCCCCTGTAAAAAAGCGGGGGAAGAGTAAAGCTTGAATAAAATTCAAACTTAAAGAATTTCTAAAACCTTAATTGCAACCGAGCCGTTAGGTACTTCGACTTCTATAACGTCGCCGGGTTGATGCCCGATTAAAGCTGCACCTATAGGTGATTCGTCCGAAATTCTGCCCGCCGAGGGGTCGGTTTCGTTCGAGCCGACAATTCGGTAAGTTACCTGCTTGTTTTGAGCAAGATATTCTACCTTGATTGTAGAGCCTACATGGATGATGCTCTGGTTGGTTTCGTTTTCTTTAATAAGCACGGCATTTTTAAGTGTGCTTTCGATAGTTACAATGCGTGCCTCTAAAATTGCCTGTTCGTTTTTGGCATCGTCATATTCGCTGTTCTCCGAAAGGTCGCCGTAGCTTCTGGCAACTTTTATTTTTTCGGCTATTTCTTTTCGTTTTTCGCCTTTAAGAAAATCCAATTCTTCCTCAAGCTGGTTTTTGCCTTCAAGTGTAAGCATAAATTGTTTTGTTGCCATAGTTGTAAGTTCCTTTCGTTGCTTAATAATTAAAAAATCAGTGTTAGTTAAAACCCGATTTAATTGCGGAATTAATGTAACAAGTAATTATATAATATAAAGCTGCTTCGTGTCAAGGATTTTTAAGGCTATTTAGTTAAAAAGTTAGCAAAGCACACATAGACTCTATTAAAAAGTTACAACATTGTAACTTGTGTTTGCAGACATTTTGGGTTATAATAAATAAGTAATAATATACTTATATTAATATAGCTATATGCTATTTTTAAAACTTGCACACGACGGAGGGATTTTGCTATGCCGCTTTGTATGGGTTGTATGCACAAAATTAACGAGGTTGTTTGCCCGCATTGCTTTTTCGATAACAACCAAATTCAAGAGCAGCCGTATCTGCCCTTGGGGACGGTTTTGCAAGAGCGATATATTATAGGCACAAGGTTAGAGGCTAACGGAGAATCTACACGATATATCGGCTATGACCGCAGACAGGGTGCCGCCGTTATTGTGCAGGAGTATTTGCCCGTTGGTTTGTGCGAGCGTGGTACAGGGCAAAAAGCACTTAGCGTTCCGGTTGAAAAACTGGATGCTTATAATAAAATTCAGTACGAGTATTCACGATTTTTTAAAGCTTTGCAGCGGCTTAAAGGCTTTTCGGCTATTTTAAAAATAGTAGATGTGTTTGAGGATAATAACACCGTATATTTTGTAGAGGAATATGAAGAGCTTGTGCCTTTTGAAGATTTTATAGACAAAAAGGGCGGGCATGCCGATTGGGACACTTTACGCCCGATGTTTATGCCTGTTATTTCGGCACTGGAGGCTTTGCACAAGCTGGGCTATGGGCATTATGGCATTGCCCCGGCAAATTTATATGTTACCACGCTGGGCAAACTTAAAATAAGCGGTTTTGCCACCGAGTTTGAGCGTAAACGAGGCACACCGCTAAAATCACAATTGTTCAGCGGCAGCAGTGCACCCGAACAATATGAACGCAACTTTGTGCTTGATAAAGCCACCGATATTTATGGTTTTTGTGCCACTTTGTTTTATGCGTTGACCGGTTCACTCCCCAAAAACGCACAAGAACGCTTAACCGACAGCCGCCTTTTAATGAGTACATCGACAGCAAAAAGGCTGCCACCGCACGTTATTACTGCAATGGCAAACGGGCTTAATATTGGGAGAGAGAACCGAACAACCGATTTTGAAGAGCTTCGCACCCAACTGTCGGCGGCACAGACTGTGCAGGCAATACAAGAGGAAATTTCTCGTACTGCCAGTATGACACCGCTAAAAGATGATTCGCAAAACAAAAGTTCTGCCGATGCAAAGCGTACAAACTTTATTATTGCTTTGGCGGCTTCCTTGGCTGTTTTTGCAATAATCGGCTATATTTGGATGAGCAGCAACCCGTTTGGCGGTTTGTTTAACTCGGGCGATGCTGTTCCAATAACAACTTCGCCTGCCGACGAATCTTGGACGGGACCCGTTGTGCCGAACTATGTTGGGCAAAATTACGATAGTGCGGCTGCACAAGCAGAATCGTCGGGCGAATACAAAGTATTTCGTGCCGAAAACGATGAGTACAGCGACACCGTAGCGGAAGGCACAATAATTTCTCAAACCCCGGCGGCAGGCACAGCGGTGCATAACGCAGGCGGCAATGCGACTGTAACCGTTGTGGTAAGCAAAGGTCCTATGATGCGGCAGCTGCCCAACATTGACAATAAAATGATTTCGGATGCCGCAAAAACTTTGGCTAATGCAGGCTTTTTGGTAGAAAAGGTGCCCGAGTACGGCACGCAGGGCGAAAATAAAGTTTTGGGCTACAGCGACCATAGTGCGGGCGAAAAGCTTGAAGCCGGCACACTGGTGCGAGTTCGGGTTTGCGTTGGTCCTCAAACTACAGAACCTAACTCAAACTAATTTTAAAATTTAAGATTAAAAAACTACCCTGCCAAAAAAGCAGGGTAGTGTGCAATTATAGGGTTATATTATTAGTGGTAGGCTTTACTTAATCTCTTCTTTAAGTGTTTTTTCGGTGCTTTCAATCAGGTTAATTAAAGCGGATGCCTGCTCGGGGTAGTCCTCAAGCAAAGCTTTACGTGTGGCAATAACACCGCTGTCAGACTCAAAGCAGCTTTCTGCCTCTGCCAAAGCTTTGGCATGCAAAATATCCATAACTCCGTCCGAAAAGCCGTCGGCAACCACATCGGCAATCGTAAAAAACTCTTTGCTGTCGGCTTTGCCGCCGGTTTTAGCCAAAACCCGAAAGGCTTTGTATATAGCGGTCATAAAGTAAGAAGTTATGTATTTTGTAAGGCGTTTATCGTTGATTTTAACCAAAATGTTTGATATAATATAAAGCGAGCCGACTGCAAACTTTTTGTTAAGCGTTGCCAAAACGGTGTTGCCGTTGCTGTTTTCAAGGTCAGCAATATCGCCAAAATCTTTAGGTTCTTCTAAAGTTAACACACGCCCCACTCTGTCGGACGTTTTGCCCAGCAAATAATCGCACGAAACGCCGTAGAAGTCAGACACTTTTACCACAAAGTCCAGCCCGCACTCACGTATGCCTTTTTCGTAATGAGAAAGCAAAGCCTGAGAAATATTAAGCTGCTGTGCAACTGCTTTTTGGCTAAGCCCACGCTCACGCCTTAAAACTGAAATTATTTGCGGAAATTCTTTGTTCATTAGTAGACCTCAATTTCATAAAGCCCAATACATTAAAACCGCAGTTAAACGCATGTGCTTAGTTAAATAAAGTTTTGCATAAACAAAATTACGCAAAACCTAAAGTTATACGGCAAGTATACTATAAATTTAACAATTTGTAAATACTTTTTTCTCAAAAAAATCCAAAAAGTTTCATTTTTCGCAGTCGTTACAAAATATTCGATAATTTTATCAAAATTCACAATATACTAAGAGTTATTTGCTTAAAAAGATACATTTAGTGTAATAATACTGTAACAATTTAATTTTTAAAAGGTAAAAACTTATGAAAACATACAAAATTCATTTCATTCGCCATGGCGAGATTTCAGAATCCAACACAGGGCAATACATCGGCAAGACAGATTCGCCCCTTAGTGCCCAAGGCAAGCAAGCACTAAAAAAGCTCGACAGCGAGTATAACTACCCTTATGCAACGGTAATTTTCAGCAGCCCGCTAAAACGATGCACCGAAACGTGCAAAATTATCTATCCTCACCTTAACCCGATTGTTATCGACCAGCTTGCCGAGTGCGATTTTGGCGAGTGGGAGGGTAAAACAGCCGAGCAATTGCAGGAAGTGCCCGAGTTTGCACAATGGTTAGCGGGCGACAACAGCATAAACCCCCCAAACGGCGAGAGCGGAGCGGATTTTGTGCGGAGGGTATGCCTTTGCTTTGAGAATGTGGTAAATAGTTTGCTTAAAAGCGGCATTACCGATTGTGCAATTGTAACCCACGGCGGGGTTATTGGTACACTGCTTTCGGTTTATGGGTTGCCGTCGGCAAAGCCTTTTGAGTGGCAAAGTGCACACGGGTGTGGGTTCTCGGTGCGAATTAGCACAGCTTTGTGGCAGCGTGATAAGGTTGCCGAGGTTTTTGCCCGCACACCGCTATTACCCAATAAATAAGAAATAAGAATGCAGAATGCAGAATGTTATAAGAGGAAGACTATGAAAAAAAAGAGTAAAGTTTTGAATGTGCTGCTGTGGGTTATAAGTGCAATTTTGGTTTGCGTTTTGCTTTTTTCGGCGTACCAAATTTACAGCATTTTTGCAATGTATAACGCCGAAAGCGAGGCACACGCAGACCTTATGCAATATAAACCATCGGATGGTGATATACCCGAAACAAGCACAAACCCCAACTCTTCCGAGCATATCGATAAAACCCCCGGCACCCCTGCCGACAACACAAGCCTTGACCCTCTTATAGCAAAAAACAGGGATGTTAAGGGCTGGATTACTGTTGATAACACGTATATCGACTACCCATTTGTGCAGGCAGACAATAACGAACATTATTTGCATACCGATGTAGACAAAAATTATATAGAATCGGGTGCGTTGTTTTTAGATTGCAACAGCAAAAGCGATTTTTCGGTTTTTAACACCATTATGTATGGTCATAATATGAAAAACGGCAGTATGTTCGGCAGTTTGCCGTGGTTTAACAATAAAAACTTTTTTGATGAGAATACAACCGGCAAGCTTTTTTTGCGAAACCGAACTTTTGAAATTGAAATTTTTGCTTGTTTGGTTGTGCAAGAGGACGATAAAAATATATATTGTTACCCAACAAGCCAAAAAAGCGTGGATGAATTTGCAAAATATGTTAGCAAAAACGCAGCATTTTACCGCAAGACCGATTTAAAAATAACCGACAGTATTGTTACGCTTTCTACTTGCTCTTATGAATTTGATGAAGCCCGCACCGTGGTTATAGGCAAACTTATATAAAAAAGCTAAATTCTATAGCAAAAGCTATTGTTATTAAAAAAAAAATGTGGTAAAATGGTTAATAGTTAAAAGTTTAAATAATTAAATAAAGATAATAAACAAAATTTGTAAAGAAGGCGATAACATTGACCTATTATTTTATGGGGCTGCTGCTTGCTCTGCCCATTTTGTTTGCCTTGCTGGTTTATATTTCTAAAAGCCGGAAATCTACTGCGGTTATCACTCGTGTTGGTGCGGGTGCAATAATTGCCGCCGCAGTTGCGTTCTGTGCTTTTTCTTTTTATTTTCCAAAAGCAGAAGCCGTAAATTTGGGCGAGTTACCGTTTTTAAAATACAATATTTTCGTTATCGAGATAGGCATCGCACTCTATTTGCTTTATAAAGCATATACCGAAAAATCGTTTGTGCTGGGTGCGTTGTCGGTGGGGCAGATGGGTTTTGCTGTATATACCGAATTTTTTGCACACACCGAGGTTGAATCCGAAACTACCCTGTATGTTGACAGTCTTACTTTAATGTTTGTGCTTATTGTTGGTGTTATAGGCGGGCTTATTTGCATATATTCTGTCGAGTATATGAAGGACTTCCACCGCCACGAACCGCACGTTAAAAACCGCACAGGCTTTTTCATAGCGACTATGTTTGTGTTTTTGTCGGCAATGTTCGGCATTGTGTTTTCTAACGATTTATCGCTTATGCTTATGTTTTGGGAGGTTACTTCCCTTTGCTCTTATTTGCTTATTGGCTATAACCAAACGGCAAGTGCCCGCAAAAACGCACTGCTTGCAATCAAAATCAACGCATTCGGCGGCATACTTTTTGCCGTGGGCGTTTATATTCTAAAACTTAACAATATAGCCGATTTAACCACGCTTGCGGCGTCAAATGCTACCTTTGCCGTGCAGCTGGCAGTGTTGCTAATAGCCGTTGGTGCGTTAACCAAATGTGCACAGTTCCCGTTTTCGTCTTGGTTGCTGGGGGCAATGGTTGCTCCCTCGCCGTCAAGTGCTTTGCTGCATTCTTCTACAATGGTAAAAGCGGGCATCTTCCTTTTGCTGAGAATTTCGCCCCTTTTGGGCAGCAACACAGTCGGCACGGCGGTTACTACCATTGGCGGGGTTACTTTTATAATTTCGGCGCTTATGGCGGTTTCTCAAACCGACAGCAAGCGTGTTTTGGCACACTCAACCGTCTCTAACTTAGGGCTTATTGTTGCCTGTGTGGGCATTAACACAAGCGAGGCTATTTGGGCGGCAGTTATGCTTACGCTGTTCCATGCAATTGCAAAATCGCTGTTGTTTTTGGCGGTTGGTTCGGCAACGCACCAGCTCGGCAGCCGAGATATTGAAGAAATGGACGGGCTTATCGGGATTTCCAAAACGCTCACCGTGTTTTTTATCATCGGCATTGCGGGTATGTTTTTAGCCCCGTTCGGTATGCTAATATCCAAATGGGCGGCAATGAAGGCATTTCTTGATTCTCATAATATATTAATTGTGTTTACGGTTGCTTTCGGCAGCACGGTAACTTTGTTTTTCTGGACCAAATGGTTGGGCAAGCTTATTGCAAATGCACACCGCAAGCCCTCCGATTTCTCTTATAAAATGCGTGGCGACGAAAAGGTTAGTATGTTCTCTCTTGCAGCTTTGGTTGTGGGCGTGTGTATGCTGCACCCGTTTGTGTCGGATTTTTTTGTAATACCCTACATTGGGCAGCGTTACGCCATTGTGCAGGGTGCATTGCCCTATGCCGAGGGCGGGGTGCAACCCGTGTTTTCGGCACCAATCGACCCTGTGGCATCGTGGATTATGGTTTCTATGATAGGTGCAATTTTCATACTTCCGCTAATACTAATCCCGCTTTACAGGCATTTTAAGGTTAAGCAAACCTCGGTCTATTTGTCGGGCGAGAACACAGGCGACGACGAAAGCTTTTACGGCAGCCTTGGGCAAACCCGCAAGGTCGAGCTTAAAAACTGGTATATGCAATCGGTTTTTGGCGAGAAGTTTTGGATGAAGAAAACAATTTATATTGGTGCAGGTATATTGATTGCAGGCTTTTTTGCCGTGGTGGGGGGGCAGATGCTATGAACTCTTTTACCTTAGTTTTAATAGAAGTTTTGCTTGCCGTAATTGCCGCCCCGATTGTAGGCGGGCTGCTTACGGGCATCGACCGCAAAATCACCGCACGTATGCAGCGGCGAAAAGGTCCGCCGCTTTTGCAGCCTTTTTATGATGTTGCAAAGCTTTTGCAAAAAGAGTCCTCGACCGTTAATATGTTTACAAGGTTTTTTACAAGCTTTAGTTTGTTTTTTACCGTTTTGGCGGTGGTGCTGCTTTTTATCGGGCAAGATTTATTGCTGTGCATTTTTTCGTTTACGCTTGCGATGATTTTCTTTGTAATTATGGGCTATTCGGGTTATTCGCCCTATAGCTTTATTGGTGCCGAGCGTGAGCTTATTCAGATTATGTGCTATGAGCCGATGATTTTGATTATGGCTTTTGGTTTTTACGAATCCACGGGTTCGTTTAAAATTTCCGAAACCTTGGTGCAAAGCACGCCGGTAATAACCAAAATTCCGCTTATTTTCTTGGGGTTTATCTTCATTTTAACAATCAAGCTGCGTAAATCTCCGTTCGATTTAAGTATGTCGCACCATGCCCACCAAGAGCTTGTAAAGGGCATAACCACCGAGCTTACCGGCATTTGCATGGCTATGGTAGAGGTTACACATTGGTTCGAGACTGTGTTTTCTTTAGCATTGGTTTATGTGTTTTTTATTTGGGCAAACCCATACAGCCACGTTATTGCGGTTGCAGCCTGCCTGATTGCATATTTTTTAGAAATTTTGATAGACAACATTTTTGCAAGGCTAAAGTGGGAGCCTGTTTTGCGGACAAGCTGGATTGTTACGGGAGCGGCATCGCTTGCTAACTTTATAATTTTGGGTCTTATTTAGTTTTAAACTCACATCTTTTTTAAAAGAGGATAAACAAATGGTACGAAAATCGCCTTGGATTTTACACTACGACGGCAGCAGCTGCAACGGCTGCGATATTGAAGTTTTGGCTTGCCTTACCCCGGTTTTTGATGTTGAACGCTTTGGCATTATTAACACAGGCAACCCAAAGCATGCCGACATATTGCTTATAACCGGCAGTATTAACGAGCAAAACCTGCCCGTTGTGAAGCAGCTTTATGACCAAATGCCCACGCCCCGTGCTGTGGTGGCTATTGGTGCTTGTGCGGCAACCGGCGGCGTTTTTAAAGATTGCTATAATGTCTATGGCGGTGTGGCAACGGCAATACCCGTGGATGTTTATGTGCCCGGCTGTGCGGCACGCCCCGAGAATATTATTGCCGGAGTGGTAAAGGCACTTGATGTGCTTGAAAACAGGCGTGTTAAAAAATCAAAGCCAAAAAAAGAGCTTAGCACTCGCAAAAATGCCAAAGCAAAAACTACAGGCGGTGAAGAGTAATGACAGAACAGCAAATTTATAAAATAATAGAAAACAAGGATTTGTTAATTGCCCGTGTTAACGAAATGTTTAACAACGGCTATAGGTTAGTGCAAATTAGTGCCACAAAAAAAGATAATTACGATTTACTATACAGCTTTGCAAAAAAAAGCGAGTTTATACACCTGCGGCTTGCAGTAGATTTTGGCGACAGCATCGACAGTATCAGCGGCATTTTCCCGTACTCGTACCTTTACGAAAACGAGATTAAAGATTTGTTCGGGCTGCAAATTCGCAACATTAACTTTGATTTTAAGGGCAATTTTTATAAAGTGAAAGCAGAGCAATAAAGCAAGAAAGGCTAATGGTCATAAATATGGGGAAGAGGACAATAGTGCCGTTTGGGCCGCAGCACCCTGTGCTGCCCGAGCCGATACATTTAGATTTGTGCCTTGAGGATGAACGTGTGGTGGAGGCGATACCCTCCATTG
>JAISII010000112.1 GCA_031262125.1 Oscillospiraceae bacterium
AACATCAGCGGCATCATTGTGCTCATAAGGCGGTTAACAAACAAATAGTTTTTAAGCAGCTTTTTGTTTTCAACGTCAAAGCGTTCTTCTTCGTGCTTTTCTCGTGCAAAGGCACGAATAACGGGTATGCCCGACAATATCTCTCGTGATACTAAATTAATACGGTCAACCAGCTTTTGCAGCGATGTGAACTTTGGCATAGCAATTGATATTAGCAAAACTGCCAGCGTTAAAATTGAAAGTATTGCCACGCCGATAACCCACGCCATACTGGGTCCCGAATTCAGCACCCTGAAAAACGCACCAATGCCGATAATAGGTGCATACAAAACCATTCGCAGCACCATAATAACCACAAGCTGCACTTGCTGAATATCGTTGGTAGAGCGGGTAATTAGCGATGCCGCCGAGAAATTGTTAAGCTCCTTGTTAGAAAACCCGATTACCTTATCAAAAACCGAAAGTCGCAAATTGCGGCTGAAGCCCGCACCAACTTTAGAAGCAAAATAGGTAACAGCAATTTGGCACAAAGCAACAACCAACGAATATGCAAGCATTATAAGCCCGGCAAAAATAATATAGTTAATTTGCGGGTTGCCCAAATCGTAGCCCGAGGCTTTTGTCAACTCTACCGCTCCGCTAATTGCGGTTTGCTCTTTGGTCGATTGGTCAAGTGCGTCCATAGCTTGCGAATTTGCTGCTCCGCCCGATGTTTGGGCAGAAAAGGCTGTTTTCATCTCCTGCGGAATATCGTCCGATTTTAAAAATTCAATAAGCTCCTTGCCTGTTGTGGGCAGGTTAGCAAATGCTTGGGCAGCGTTTTGCTGTGCTAAATCGGGCTGAGTCGCACCGCTTTGTGCCGCTTGCATGGCGGCAAGCTGTTCGGGGGTGAGGCTTTCAAGGTCAACACTGTCGTTTGCACCCTGCTGTGCCAAAGCGGCTTGCTTTGCGGCTTCTTCCTGCTGTGTTTTAAAGTTATCCATTGCTTCGGCAATCTGTGCGTCCAGCCCACCCGAATTTAGTGCAACATAAACAAGCAACGGGTCTGTCATAACAGCGGCGGCTTTGGTTTTTTGCTCGTCGTTTAAATCGCTTTTTAAGGCAAAAACCTCTTTGCCGTCGGCTTTTTGCGACGAATAATATTTATCAATATTTTTTTGATTATCTTCGCTCATAAACAGCTTCAGCAAGTTGTAATCATCCGCCTTAAGCTGGGGCGGCAGGGGCTTTTCCAGCCCGTGCTGCTGCAAGCCGACTGTAACAAGATTGCTCATTTGGTCTGGCATTGCAAGGTCGCAGTTTGCTTGCACAAAAAGCACCGCAAAAATTATTATGAGTGAAAATATATATGGTTTTAAGTGCTTTAACACTTTCATATAATACCTACTTTTTTGGTTTTCTTGTATTTCAAACTAAAAATAAACTTTTTCTTCCAAAAAGCTTTTTAAATTCTCAATTTTAACACGCACTTGTTCCATAGTATCCCTATCACGCACGGTAACACAACCGTCCTCTTCCGATTCAAAATCAAAGGTTAGGCAATAAGGGGTGCCGATTTCGTCTTGGCGGCGGTAACGCTTGCCAATAGAACCTGTATCGTCAAAATCAATAAGAAAATTCTTAGAAAGCTCAGTATAAACCTCTTCGGCTTTTGCACTGAGTTTTTTAGAAAGGGGCAAAATTGCCGCCTTATAGGGTGCAAGTGCAGGGTGCAAACGCAAAACCATTCGTGTGTCGTTTTCGCCGATTTCTTCTTCATCATAGGCATCGCACAAAAACGCCAGCGTAACACGGTCAACCCCCAGCGATGGCTCTATAACATACGGCACATAGCGGCTGTTATCGGTCGAATCAAAATAATCCAACGCCTTGCCGGAGTGTTCGATGTGCTGTTTAAGGTCATAGTCGGTGCGGTCGGCAATACCCCAAAGCTCGCCCCAGCCAAAGGGGAACAAAAACTCAATATCGGTTGTAGCTTTTGAATAAAAAGCAAGCTCCTCTGCCGAATGGTCCCGCAGGCGAGTGTTTTCTTCTTTAAGCCCCAAGTTAAACAGCCAGTTTTTGCAATAATCCTTCCAATAATAAAACCACTCAAGGTCGGTATCGGGCTTGCAAAAAAACTCAAGCTCCATCTGCTCAAACTCACGAATACGATAGATAAAGTTGCCGGGCGTAATTTCGTTACGGAACGATTTGCCCACCTGTGCAACACCAAAGGGCATTTTTTTGCGGGTGGTGCGGGCAATGTTTGCAAAGTTTACAAAAATCCCCTGTGCTGTTTCGGGGCGAAGGTAAATCTCGTTTTTAGAATCCTCGGTAACGCCCTGAAAAGTTTTAAACATTAGGTTAAAACGGCGGATATCGGTAAAGTTTTTTGCACCGCAGTTTGGGCAAGCGATGTTGTGTTCTTTAATATATTCGCTCATTTGCTCAAGCGTCATACCCGTTGGGTCGGCACCCTCGGCTTCCAGCAGGGTGTCGGCACGGTGGCGTGTTTTGCAGTCCTTGCAGTCCATTAACGGGTCCGAGAACCCCCCGACGTGCCCCGAGGCAACCCATGCCTGCGGGTTCATTAAAATTGCACTGTCTAAGCCCACGTTATATTTGCTTTCTTGCACAAACTTTTTAAGCCA
>JAISII010000129.1 GCA_031262125.1 Oscillospiraceae bacterium
CCTTGCAAATTGTTGACATTTACCAAAAAACGGCTATAATAATAAATGTCAGGTAAAGTCCGCTTGACGTTGACCGATAAAAGTCAACAAATAAAAATGCCAAATGGTAAATGGCAGCACACAAAAACTCAAGAAAAAGGAGGATTTGATTATGTCACCCGTACTTGGATTGCACAACATTGACGTAACTGAATTTCTCGCTGTGCTCGACACTTGCGAAGGAAACGTATTTTTAGTTTCCCGTGAAGGAGACCATTTGAATCTTAAGAGCAAATTATGCCAGCTGGTTGGGTTAACTCAGCTTATAGAAGGCGGCAAAATAGCTCAAGCTTACATTCTTTGTGAGAACAAAGAAGACGAAGCGAAATTATTCAGATTCAATTTGCTGGGCGAGACAGCGAAAGAAGTTGAATGATTTTTAAAATTCGATAGTTAATTCATACGTTAATATTATCCTAAAAAAGCCAAAATCCCTGCATTTGTTTGCGGGGGTTTTGTGTTGCTGAAAATTATTGCCGAATTTGCCGAAAAAACATTTGACAAAAGCCAAACTTCGTGATATTATTATCTGTGTTCGCAGTTTGCACTCGCACCCATGGCGGAATTGGCAGACGCGCATGGTTCAGGTCCATGTGAGAGCAATCTCGTGGAGGTTCAAGTCCTCTTGGGTGCACCAGAAAATTGCGAAGCAATTTTCAGCGATATGCACTTCGTGCATGATATTTGCTACGCAAGCGATATATGCTTCGCATATGATATGCACCTTAGGTGCGTGATAAGTGCATATCACTATTAAAAATGAAACATTTTGCAATCAAGCGGCTATGCCGCAAACCCGCTTAAAGTCTATTGGCTGAGCCGATTTTCCCCTCCGTGGAGGGGTGGATTCGCTTTAGCGAAGACGGGGTGGTTTACACACTTGTCCCCTTACGCGTAAGCGTTTTAATAAAACAACCAAATTAACCAAAAATTTAAACAAACATTATCACTTAGGAGGTCGTTGAGATATGGCAGTACCAAAGAGAAAACATTCGCAAGCAAGACGAGATAAGAGGCGTTCTAACGTGTGGAAGCTTAAAGCTCCCGCCCTCAGCAAATGCCCCGATTGCGGAGCTTACAAAGCTCCTCACAAAGTGTGCCTTAGCTGCGGCAAATACAAAGGTCGTCTTGTAATAGCTCAGGAAGCTTGATTTTAACTGAAAGCTGTAACAGCAGCTTTCAGTTTTTATTTGCTTCAAGAAACAAGAGGCAAGAGACAAGAGGCAAGACTATAAAGAAGCGTTGCTACGCAACGTGTTTTACATTTTTTTCTGAGCGTTCCCAAAAGTCTCCCTCTTAGAGGGGGATGTCGGCGAAGCCGACAGGGGGAGAAAAAGAGCAAGCTATTGTTTATTGTTTGCTGTAATAAAAGGACTTAACATATGGTTAGAATCAGCAGTATAGAAAAAAATTCGCCGGCAGAAAAGAAAAAAATAGTGGCGGGCGAAAAGTTAATTTCAATAAACGGCAACGACATTTATGACGTTTTGGATTACAGGTATTATCAGCTTGAAACCTCGCTTTTGCTTGTTATAGAAGCCGAAAACGGGCAGCAGCGTAATGTTAAAATCCGCAAAGACGAATATGAGGAAATCGGGCTGGAGTTTGAAACATACCTTATGGACAAGCAGCGGTCGTGCAAAAACAAGTGCATATTTTGTTTTATTGACCAATTGCCAAAGGGTATGCGAGAAACCTTGTATTTTAAAGATGACGACAGTCGGCTTTCGTTTTTGTTTGGCAATTATGTTACCCTCACAAACCTTACACAGCACGAAATCGCGCGGATTATTAAAATGCACATTAGCCCGATTAACGTGTCGGTGCACACCACAAACCCGCAGCTGCGTGTTAAAATGCTGGGTAACAAAACAGCGGGCGACAGCTTGAGTTTGCTTGAAAAGTTCCGCCAAAACGGGATTGATTTAAACTGCCAAATTGTTGTTTGCCCCGGCGTTAACGACGGTGAGGAGCTTCAGAAAACCCTTGCCGATTTGCAAAAGTTAGAGGTTAATGTTTGTGCTGTTGTGCCCGTTGGGCTAACAAAGCATAGGGAGGGGTTGTATCCCCTTAAACCGTTTAGCAAGCAGGCAGCACAAGAGGTTTTGGCGATTGTTCAAACAGCGGGCGACATAAACTTTGCGAACACAGGCAGGCGGGTTTTTTATGCCGCAGATGAGCTGTATATTAAAGCGGAGCAAGAAATACCCGAATTTGAATTTTATGAAGATTTTGATGCACTTGAAAACGGAGTGGGGCTAATCGCCCTTTTTAGGCAGGATGCCGCAGATGCACTTGAATCTATTGGCGGAAACGCCGAATTTTTTAAAGGCACAACTACGGTAGTAACCGGCATAAGTGCCGCACCTTTTTTAGAGGAAATTGCACGGGAAATAACAAAAAAATCCCCGCAAACTATAATTAACGTGCAGCCGATAACTAACGAATTTTTCGGCGAACAGGTTAATGTTGCGGGGCTTATATGCGGGTGCGATATTATAAAACAGCTTGAAGGTCGGGAGCTTGGCGACCGTTTGCTCATACCCGGGGTTATGCTCCGCCACGGCGGCGATTTGTTTTTAGACGGCATTTCGCCAAAAGATATTAGCATGCAATTGGGCGTTGCGGTTGAGGTTGCCGCTCCCGACGGCGACGGGTTTGTTAATACGTTTGTTACAGAGTAGAAGTATGTTACTTAGCTATTCCTGTCAAAATCAAGCGTTTTTTGCAAAATATTCACGTAAAATTACACGAATAATTTGTGATTTTACGCAATTTTTAACACGAATAAAAAAAGATTGACATTTGTACGGTTATGTAGTATAATGTAACTTGACTAACGATGTTTACTAAAACGGCACGAGGTGATTTTGCTTGCAGCCACCAAACAGCAGCAGTTTTACCGATTTGCCCGATGCAAAGCTTGCAGTTTTGGCAGCACACGGCAACCAGCTTGCTTTTGAGGAAGTTGTGCTGCGTTATGTAAGGCTTGTTGCTTCCATTGCTTCAAAGTACCGTTCCGATTCGTTTGAAATTAACGATTTTATTCAAGAAGGTTTGCTTGCCCTGCATTCAGCGTGCAAAACTTATGCCCCAAAGGGCGGTGCATCGTTTAAAAACTTTGCCGCACGGTGCATAGAAAACCGCTTTATTTCAATTATCCGCAGTGCCAATAAAAAAAGTGCAATACCCCACGGCAGCACTGTTTCGATAGACGATATCGAACTTTCGGACCAAAACTCCACAAACCCCGAGCAAATTTTTGCCTTGAACGGTGAAAAGGACGACATTTTTTCTGAGTTTGAAAAAAAGCTGTCGCCGCTGGAACGCAAGGTTTTTAAGCTTTATATTAACGGCAGCCGTTATAACGAGATTGCCGACTTGCTTAAAATCACCGAAAAATCAGCCGACAATGCTTTGCAGCGGATTAAGAAAAAGCTTAGTTTTAAGCCTTGATTTTGCCTTAGTGCGAACATAAAAAATTATCTTTAGTTATCACAAGGGTTAGGATGCCCATTTATTTCTTTATATGCTCCTGAGAGAAACGGCGGTGCAATCCCGCCAAGGAGCCATTATTTTATTTTCCAAAGCGAGGTACAACAAATGTACGAAGACAAAACACTTGTATGCAAAGACTGCGGCGAAGAATTTACTTTCACTGCCGGTGAGCAAGAATTCTATGCCGAGAAGGGTTTGACAAACGAACCCCTCCGTTGCAAAGATTGCAGACAAAAACGCAAAAACGGCGGTCGTCCTGCACGCGAACTTTTCACAACAGTTTGTGCAGATTGCGGCGGCGAAGCTCAAATCCCCTTCAAACCGATGGAAGACAAGAGCTACTATTGCAGCAGTTGCTTTGCAGCAAGAAAAGACGCATAATAATTGACTTAGTACATTTTTACTAGTACATATTATTTTTGCCAAAGTAAACCCCCGCACTTTTGTGCAGGGGTTTTTTTCGTTGTTTAGGCAAGAAGCTAGATTTAGCGGCGTAGCCGCTGCTTGCAAAATGTTTCATTTTGCAAAGAGGAGCAACCAACCGTAAAGCGTAGCTTTTTGCACAAAGTGCAAAAACAAGCTCGAAAGGGCGTGTTGCGACGAGGAGGTGGCAAGGCGTAGCCCTGACGGAAGGAGAATGGTTAGCTAACCTCGGCGACGGCATTTTCGGGTTCTTCATAATATCCGATAGAAATATCGGCACCAATGCTTTGAAGTTTTTCTACAATTTCTTCATAGCCACGAATAATATATTTTATGTTTGTAATTTCGGTTGTGCCGTCGGCAACCAAAGCGGCAATAATCAGTGCTGCACCGGCACGTAAATCGGTAGCCGAAACAGGTGCGGCGGTAAGCTTTGTGCCGCCCTCTATAACTGCAAGCTTGCCCTCGACCGAAATTCTTGCACCCATACGCAGCAGCTCGCCGATGTATTGAAAGCGGTTATCCCACACGTTTTCGTTAATAATGCTTGTGCCGCCAACGGTTGCAAGCAGTGCGGCAAACTGGGGCTGGCAGTCGGTGGGGAACCCGGGGTGGGGCATAGTTTTAATATTGCACCTACGCAGTGTTTTCGCTGTGGCGTCTACAACTATAGTATCGTCATATTCTTCAATAATCACGCCCATTTCTCTCAGCTTTGCCGAGATAGAGTCCAAATGCTTTGGCGTGATGTTTTTAACGGCAATTTTGCCACGAGTTGCAGCGGCAGCCGCCATATAAGTACCCGCCTCAATTTGGTCGGGGATTATTGAATAGGTAGTAGAGTGCAGACGGTTTACTCCACGGATTTTAATAACGTCGGTACCCGCACCACGTATGTTTGCACCCATCGAGTTTAAAAAGTTTGCCAAATCAACAATGTGCGGCTCTTTTGCGGCGTTTTCCATAATAGTTTCGCCTTTTGCCTTAACGGCAGCCAGCATAATGTTCATTGTAGCCCCAACCGACACAACGTCTAAATAAATATATGTGCCTTTAAGGGGAGATGTTGCAATAGATTCGATGATTGCACCGTTTAGAATCTCGGTTTCGGCACCAAGAGCGTTAAAGCCCTTGATGTGCTGGTCGATTGGGCGAGAGCCGAAAAAGCAGCCGCCGGGCATAACAACCGAAGCCTTGCCGAACTTGCCCAAAAGTGCACCCAAAAAATAGTAAGAAGCACGCATAGAGCTTGCAAGCCCCGAGTTTACAACGTGCGATTTAATTTTTGTAGGGTCAATAGAAAGAGTAGTTTTGTCAATCCGTTTAATATCGGCACCCAAATCGGCAAGTATATTTGCTATTCGTGTAACGTCGCTTATGTTAGGTATGTTTTCGATTATGCAGGGTTCGTCGCAAAGCAGTGTTGCCGGCAAAATGGCAACTGCGGCGTTTTTTGCCCCACTAATGGTAACTTCGCCTTGCAGCTTGTTGCCGCCGTTTATAATAAACTTCTCCAAAAATAACACCTCTTAAATAATAGGCTTATGCGTAAATTTTCTCAAATACTTCTCAAATAATATCTATTATATACTAAAACTTTTATTTTTGCTACTATTTATTCGATTTTTGGCGACTTGCACAAAAAAGGGCAAGCGTTGCAAAAATTTGCGGATATTAATATGCTTTTTAAATTCTTATTTTTCTGCATTCTATGATATTACAAAAACTGTGTTTTGTCAATGTTTTTACGTTGTTATTGACAACCGGAATTATAATATAGTACAATAGCATAAAATAAGAAAGGTAAGGTAAGATAAGAAAATGCTTACAGTAAAACATCTGACGAAAAAGTATAAAAAAACAATTGCAAACAATAACATAAGCTTTAGCGTGCAAAACGGCGAGGTTGCAATTTTGGCAGGGCCAAACGGTGCAGGCAAATCTACTGCAATAAAGTCTATTGCAGGGCTTTTGCGTTTTGAAGGCGAGATTTTTATTGATAAATACCCGAACAAAACGGTAGAAGCAAAAAAGCGGTTTGGCTATATTCCCGAGTTCCCGACTCCGTTTGATATGCTGACCGTATATGAGCATTTGGAGTTTGTAGGGCGTGCATACCGTTTAACCGATTGGCAAAGCCGTGCCGACAAGCTGCTGGAGCGTATGGAACTGACCGACAAAGCAAAAAAATTGGGCAAAGAGCTTAGCAAAGGTATGCAGCAAAAACTTTCTATTTGCTGTGCATTGCTGCCGCAGCCCGGCGTTGTTATGTTCGACGAGCCGTTTATTGGGCTGGACCCGCACGCAATAAAAGAGCTTAAAGAAATGATTTTGGAAATGCGGGCAAACGGGACTTCGGTTTTAATAAGCACACATATGCTCGATAGTGTTAACGAGCTATGGGATAAATGCCTGATTATGAAAGACGGCGTTATCGTCGCCGAGCGTTCTAAAACCGAAATAGAATCCACGGGCGAAAACCTTGAAGATTTGTTCTTTAAAATTACCGAGAACAAAACTTCGGCGGAGGTGTAACCTGAATGAAAGCTATTCTTTTTTTGGCGGCAAAAACCATAAAAAATTTGATATTGGATTTGGTTCATCACCCCGCAAGGCTTATAAGCTTTTTGGTTATTGCGGTGGTTGTGCTGGGCGGTGCGTTTTCCACAGCAGATATTAACACCGAAGATATTGCGGGAGCAGTTGGGCAAAGCGGCACAACTTTGGATATTGGGTTTTTGCACGGAATTTTTATGGCTTTGCTGCTTATAATAGGTGTACCTGTGTTTTTGCACGGGCTGTCTTCGGGCACAACGCTGTTTAGCATGAGTGAGGTAAACTTTTTGTTTGTATCTCCCGTATCTCAAAAGAAAATTTTGGTGTATGGCATTACAAAGCAAATGGGTGCAACGCTGCTGTTCTTTTTGGTGTTTTTGGTCTATGGCAATATGGCGGTTTCGTTTTTTGATATTTCGGTAACCGACGGTTTGATTTTGCTTTTTAGCCTTGCACTTTACATTTTTTTCTGCCAGTTAATGTCGTTGGTGTTTTATTGCATTTCTAACGGGCGGGATAATATTATACGAATAATTAAAGCAATTGTTTTTATTTGTGCGGCGGTTTTTCCGGTTTATTGTTTATATCAAATTTATCAAACCGGCTGGAGCTTTGACACGGCAGCGGCTGTTTTAAAAACCCCGATGCTGGAGTATATACCCGTGTTTGGGTGGTTTAAAGGGGCAGTTTTTGGGCTTATTAACGCAGACTATTTGCGTTTTGGCGTATTTTTGGGTTTGTTGGCGGCAACTGTAGCCGTTAGCATTGCCTATTTTTTAAAGAGCAACCCCGACTATTACGAAGACGTTTTGCAAAACACCGAAACAACCTACGAGATGCGTCAGGCAATTAAAAAAGAGGGCGGTTTCTCAACAAAAAACGACCCGTGGGCAAAAAAGAAAATCAGGGTAAGTTCAACCGGCTTGGGTGGGGGCTTTGGTGCAAGTGCGTTTTTCTTTAAGCAGTTTAGAGAAATCAGACGTCGCAGCTTTATACCGTTTGTGGACCTTTATACTATAATTTTGGCAATTGCAATTCCGCTAATGGCTTATGTTATGCAGGCAGGCGGAGGGCACGATATTGACAGCTCGCAGCAGGAAATGCGTTTGGTTGCCATAATTATGGCTATTGCGATGGGCGTTTATATGAGCTTTATTTTTGCACAGGTTGGCGACTGGAACCGTGAATTTATGAAAGCTCCGCTGTTTCTTGTGCCCGAGAAGCCATATGCAAAGCTGTTTTTTGCAAGCCTTACTTCAATTTGCAAAAGTGCGGTAGAGGGCACGCTTGCCTATGGAATTTTTGCAGTTGTTATGGGTTTGAATTTGTTTGAGGCGATTGTTTGCATTTTGTTTTATGTAAGCTTTGGTTTTATTTTTACATCGGTCGGCATTTTAAGTTCACGCTTTATCGGCGATATTAACAACAAAATGATGAACATTATGATTTATTCGATCGCAATGCTGGTAGTTTGTGCACCCGGTGCGGCAGCAACTGCCGGTATGGCGGTTTTGCACTTTACCGGCTCGGCTTTTGTGCCCAGCGGGTTTATGGCACTTATCCCGATGATTATTTGGAACATTGGTGCAGGGTTGCTTATTAATGTGTTAAGCAAAGAAACCTTGCATAATATGGAAGTTAAAATTTAAGGCAAATAAAAAATAATAATGCAGAATGCAGAAAAGGAGAGGTCGTCTTTTATGAAAAACGACGAGAATTTTAAAAAAGCAAAGGTTATGTTTGCGGCAGATGTGATATTGCTGATTGTGTTTGAGATTGCATTTTTGTTTGTGTTGGCATATATTGCCGCTACAGTTTACCAAATGGTGCAGGGGCAACAGCTTGCAATAGTAATTGTTACGGCTGCGGTGCTTCTGGGGTTGTTTTCGGCTTTTATAACCATAACGGTTGCAAAATACTTGCGGAGCAATTTTTTAGAGATAAACCTTGCCGACATAGAGCAAAAACAGATTAATAAACTAATTAAAGAAGGGCATGCAGATGAAGAATAAAAAAAAGCTTTTTAAAGGCATTTTTGACGTGCTGTTTATTTTGGTTGCATGTATGCTTACATTGTACCTTGCAATGGTTTTTAGCGGTGCGGTTATTGTTGGCGACGATGCAGCAGGCTTTGCGTATGAAATTAAGCCCGAAACATTAATACCAATTGCACTTATTATAGTTGCATATATGGTTTTTACCGTTTTGGTAAGCAAAAAACAGCTAAAGAAAATGTACGATGAAAAATACGGCGATGATGTCGTGCAAAGCAATTCTTTGGCAGAGGTTGAAAAACAGGAAAATATTTAAATTTTAAAAAAGGACAAGCAGCATTCTCTGATTTGAAGAATTTGCTGCGGGGAGCGTTATGGATTGGATTTTTTTAGCCGAATGTGCGGCATGGGTTGCTTGTGCAGCCTTGGTTGTGTTTTTTGTTGCAGATATTGTTAAGACAGAAAAGCAAAAAAGCAAAGCTGCAAAAAAGGAGGACTCCGACAATGAGTGAGCATAAAGAAGGCAAGAAGAAGCTGCACTTATCAAAGGTTTTGGGACCTATGCACGTTTGGGCATTGGGCGTGGGCGTGGTTTTGGTTGGCGAATTTATGGGCTGGAACTTTACTGTTGCCAAAGGCGGCACTTTGGGTGCAATTATTGCCTGCTGGGTTGTGGGCATTTTGTACCTTACCATTTCGGCAATCTCAACCGAGATGGGTTCGGTTATACCCGAAGCGGGCGGGCAGTATGCTATGGCGAAATATCTTTTGGGGCCGCTTGCTGCGTTTAACGTGGGGCTTATGCTGGTTTTCGAGTACGTTATGCTGCTTGCGGCAGATTTGCTTGTGGTTGGCGAGCTGTTAAATGCGTTTTTTCCAACCTTAAACACGATGCCGTTTATGCTTTTTACTTTGCTTATATTAAGCTTTTTAAATTATCGTGGTGTTTTATCTACTCTTACAATTAACCTAATAATTACAGCAATTGCGTTTATAAGCATTGTTGTGCTGGTGGTTTATACTGTGTTTTTCGGCTCTGCCGATGCCGCAGCACAGTTGGCAACTCTTTCTAACGGGTTATCTCATGGCTTTTTGGGCATTATTGCTGCTTTGCAATTTGGTATGTGGTTTTATTTAGGCATAGAGGGCACTGCAATGTCGGCTGAGGAATGCCGCTCGACCCACCGTGCTTTGCCGCTTGGCAGCCTTATTGCAATGGTTTCGCTCCTTGTGGGGGCAACTCTTACATGGTTTGTTTGCTCCAGCTTAATTCCGCCGGATGTTTTGGGCAGCTCGGTCTACCCGCTGTTTGATGCCGCAAAAGAAACAGGCGTACCCGTGCTGATTGCATTGTTGCTTATAGGCACTGTGTTTTCTTGCTTGGCAAGCAGCAACGGGTGTATTATAGATTCCAGCCGAGCGTTGTTTTCAATGTCTCGTGATACTTTAATGCCTGAGTTTTTCTCTGCTTTGCACCCAAAACACAAAACACCTTATCGTGCAACGCTGTTTTTAGTTCCCATTGCCGCAGTGTTTGCCTTTACGGGGATGCTCGACCATGTTATTACGTTTTCTATCATTTCGGCATTGTATGTTTATTTATACTCGGCAATTATGATATTGCGGTTTAGAAAAATGTACCCCATAGGTACTATAAAGCGCGGCTATACCGTGCCGGCGTATAAGCTTTTGGCTGCGGTTATAATTGCAATTGTTGCGGCAACGATGTTTGGTATGTATTTGGGCTATTGGATTGATATTTTGGCTGCAACTTTGTTTTATGCAATTTGCTCGGTATGGTTTTTAAAATTCCGTTCCGGGAGTATAGATACGAACAAATTTTTCTCGGCAGAAAACCACGATTGGCCAAAGCCGAAGAAGTTGTAGCTGCAAGAGACAAGAAGCAAGAGACAAGATGCAAGAATTTGAGCGGCAAAGCCGCCATTATTCTCCTTCCGTCAGGCAACGCCTGCCACCTCCCTCTAAGAGGGAGGCTTTGGGGTACACTCATAAAAGAGAGCAAAAAAAAGTCCCCCGACAAGCTTAAAACAAAGCTTGTCGGGGGTTTTGTTATTATAGTTAATGTGCAAATTTGCGTAAAAATCAGTCGATTTCTACCGCTACCTTTTCGTTTTTGCGAATAGCCGCACTGCGGGCAACGGTGCGGATAGCTTTAGCAATACGCCCCTGTTTGCCGATAACACGACCCATATCATCTTCGGCAACATGGATGTGATAGGTAACAATACCTTCTTCGTTTTCCTCATCTGCCGTAACTGTTACTGCATCGGGGTTTTCTACCAAACCCTTTGCAATTGCCAATAATAATTCTTGCATTTTAGTTTCCTCCGTAGTTAGTGTGATAAAGTCCCGGAAGGACTGTGCCAAAAATTAAGTTTTAACCTTAGGCTTAACTTAATTATAGTTTGGCATTTTTGGCTGTGCTTATTCGCAGCCGTGGGGTACAGATTAAAGTATGCCTTCTTTTTTAAGAAGAGCTTTTACTTT
>JAISII010000011.1 GCA_031262125.1 Oscillospiraceae bacterium
GATGCCCCTGCCACGTCGCTTTGTGTGGGTTTTTGTGCTTGACGCAGCATAACATCAACATATTCAAAAAATGTGCTTTCTTTAATTATATCAACTCTGAAAATTGCCCGCAAACGGGATATTTCGGAGCATTCCTGCATTGTAAAATCGCCTTGAAAACTTAAAACGGCGTTTTCGCCCCGCTCTGCCTTTTGCAAAAGGTAGCTGTACAGCCGCCTGTTAAAGTCGCTTGCAAACGCCGTGGGCGGAAGTTTATTTTGCAAAAAGGCAAACTTGTCCGGGTTTTCTATAAAATAAGCCAGAACACAAGTTTCGGCCTTTTGTGCCCGAGAAATTACAGCTTGGCGGCTGTTTATAGGAGCAACCTGCGTGGTGATTGATTTTTGCATTTCTTTAATTTCGTCCCTGCGGGTTTTGCGGTTGATTTTGCGGGATTTCTCTTTAACTTGCAGCAAAACGGCGTCTTTTTGCACGCCGAACTCCTCTGCCAAAACCGAAGAATACTTGTCCTGCTCGATTGGTGAATCTAACCCGGCAAGCACCTCTGCCGCTGATGAAAGGTAATCTACAACACCCTCGTTTGTGTTTAAATCATATTTGCCACGCAGCAGGTGCAAGCGGTATTCTAAATCGTTAAGTGCAGAGCTTAGCACATTTTTAAAGGCTGCCTGCCCGTTATCTCCGTGGGCTTTAATATATTCATCAGGGTCTTTGCCGGTTGGTATTTCGACCACCTTTACCTTAATACCGGAGCTGCGTAAAATCGGGATGGAGCGTTGGGTGGCTTTTTTGCCGGCTTCGTCGCTGTCGTAGCAAATATAAACCTCGTCGGCATAACGCTTTATTAAATTTGCATGCTCGCTTGTTAGTGCAGTGCCCAGCGATGCCACAGCGTTTTGAAAGCCCGCCTGATTAAGCGAAATAACGTCCATATAGCCTTCGCACAAAATTAACGAACCATTGTCGGTTTTTGCATTAAACTTTTTTGCGTTGTTAAGCGAGTAAAGATTGTTGCTTTTTTTAAAAACCAAAGTATCGTTTGTATTAAGGTATTTGGGCTTTTCGTCAGTAAGTATTCTTCCCCCAAAAGCTATAACATTGCCACGCAAATCGATAATTGGAAACATAACCCTGTTTTGAAAACGGTCGCCGCCCAAGCCCGTGCCCGATTTGCTCATATAGGCAAGGTTTGCCGCAACAATTTCGTCCGGCTTAAAGCCCTGCCGCTCAAGGGCATTGCCCAAGGCAAAACGGTCGCTTGGTGCAAAGCCCAAGCCAAAGTGCTTTATTGTGCCGTCGCTTAAACCCCTGCCGTGCAAATAATCCAACGCCGCTTTGCCCTGCGGCTCGTAAAGTGCAAAATGAAAAAACTTTGCCGCCGCACGGTTTGCCTCATAAATACGCACCCGCAAGCGGGACGACGAATCGTCGTAAGAATCCTCGGGCAAAGCCATACCTGCACGCTGTGCCAAAAACTTTACGGCTTCTATGTAATCGAGATTTTCGATTCGCATTACAAAATTAACAACTCCGCCGCCCGCACTGCAACCAAAACAATAGTAAGAATTACTATCAAGATAAACATTAAACGACGGTGTTTTTTCGCTGTGGAACGGGCAAAGCCCGACAAGATTCCGCCCCCTTCTACGCAAAGGCGAAACATAGGAGGATATTATTTCGGATATTTCACTTCTGGATTCCAGCTCTTGCAAGAAATATTCGGGCAACGCCATTCAACAAAAACCTCGGTTTACACGTTTTTTATGTATTTATATACGCAAATATATACGCAAAAATTACCCTAAATCCTTTTAAAAAAACGAAAATGTTTATGTTTTTTAAAAGATTACTCAAAAAAGGCAAATTTTTCGTCTTTTTGTTCAATTTTAATTTTTCCGTTTGCTGCATTTTGCAATTGTGCAATAAAGCTGTCGGCTTGGTTTTTTCTTATACAGAATTTCAACTTAACAGAATCCTCAAAAACGGCAGCCTCGGTTTTTGTGTTTGCCGCTGCAAGCATAGCTTCTATTTTGCTGTAAAGGCTGTATTCAAACTCAAGCTGCACCACACTGCACAAAGCCGCCGTAACAACGCCTGCCGCTTTTACCGCCTCTGCGGCGGCTTTAGAGTACGCCCGTACCAGCCCGCCTGTGCCAAGCAGTGTGCCACCAAAATAGCGTGTTACTACAATTGCAGTGTTTGTAATTGCATTTTTACGCAAAACATCCAGCACGGGCAGCCCTGCCGTGCCTTGCGGTTCGCCGTCGTCGCTGTAGCGGGTGGTTTGGTTGTGCAAAACCGTGTAGGCATAGACATTGTGTGTTGCACTTGGGTGTTTTGATTTTATTGTGTTTATAAAAGTTTGGGCTTGTTCATCGGTTTTAACTGGCTGCACATAGCCTATAAAACGGCTTTTTTTCTCAACAAACTCAAAAACAGCCGCCTTGCCAACTGTAAAATATTCTTCCATAAAAACTACCTGTTTATCATAATAAGTAATTATATTAAATAAAAGAAAAAAGCGGCGAATTAGCAACGCCGCTTTTACAAAGAACTCCAAAATTATACACCGTAGCGTTTTTTAAATCTGTCAACACGTCCGCCGGTATCAACAAGCTTTTGCTTGCCGGTAAAAAACGGATGGCATTTTGAACAAATTTCTACACGAATATTCTGCTTTGTGGAGCCTGTTTCGATAACATTGCCGCAAGCACAAGAAATTGTGGTGGCTTTGTAATCGGGATGTCCTTCTTTTTTCATTATCTTTCACCTCTTTGGCTCTTAATGTGCGGCACAGTTTTTTAAAAAAACAAAACCGCATAACAAATTTGCAACATATGCAATTATTATACTACATTATTTGCAATAAATCAATAGTTTTATCGCACAATTATATTGTGATTATTTAGCATTAGCACAATTTTTATGTGTTATTCACCGTAAATGACGTGATTGTGATATTCGTTAAGGCACATACCGTACGAACGCATATTTGCGGCGTTTTTTGTGCCCACATAACGGTAAACTTGGGAATTATAGTTCATTTGGGTGTCGTTCTCGTGGTTTTGCGGGTAACGCAGCACAAAGCCATAGTCGGTGCAATGGTTCTCTAACCAATTGCTCTCCGGCGTTTTTGAGAATACTCCCCCGTTTTTTGAAGCAAAGGTTACCAGCATTCCGCTTTGAGCTTCGCTTGCACCGCCTTGCGGCACTGTTTTTTTAGCATCGGCTTCGGCACGAATAACCGAAAGCCCGTTTTTGGTGATTAGGCGGTTCTTTTCGGCTTCATAAAGCTCTGTTTGCTTTTCATAGGTTACATAGCCCGTAATAAGCTCCAGCTGCAAGCCCTCGGCTTTTGCTGCCTCCAGCAGCTCTGTCAGCTTTTCGGCTGCAAGTGTGTTGATTTCAACACACTCTACTTCTGTTAATTGCGGTTTGTAAGAGGCTTCTACCATATTTTTAGCGTTAATTATTTTTAAAAGCTCCTCTTGCGGCACGGTATCGTAACCGTCGGCATAGGTTACAGACGGAACCTGCAAACTGCGGGAATTATAGTCTTGCGAAAAAATAAGGTATGCAAAATAAACCCCCGCCACCAAAACGACAAATGCAACTATGGGCAAAATTATTAAAAAAGGCTTTGCCAGTGTTATTTTTTCCGCCTCGGATTTTACACGTTTTTTTCTTGCGAATCTACTTTTTGCTATTTTGGTAACACCTCGATTTTAAAATTAGAGCAAACTAAAACATACTTAAAGTGCTTTTGAGGCAACTTCCTCGGTGGCTTTGCTTAAAAACTCTTCTGCCGTCATTGCACCAAGGTCGCCCTCTTTGCGGCTGCGAACCGAAATTGCGTTATTTTCGATATCTTTATCGCCCGCAATTAGCATATAGGGCACTTTTGCAAGCTGTGCTTCTCGGATTTTATAAGAAATCTTTTCGCTGCGGTCGTCAACCTCCACACGCAGCCCGGCAGCCTCAAGCTTTGCTTTAACCTCATAAATATAGTCTAAGTGCCTGTCGGCAATTGGCAGCAAACGCACCTGCACCGGGGCAAGCCACAGCGGGAACGCACCTGCGTATTTTTCAATAAGCAAGGCAAGCGTACGCTCATAGCAACCAATCGACGTGCGGTGGATTATATATGGGTTTTTCTTTTTGCCGTCGGCGGCTACATATTCCATACCGAATTTTTCGGCAAGCATTTGGTCAATTTGCAGAGTAATTAAAGTGTCCTCTTTGCCGTGAACATTTTTTATTTGAATATCTAACTTCGGGCCGTAAAAGGCCGCCTCGCCTACCCCGATTTGATAGGGTACATTAAGGTCGTCTAAAATGGTTTTCATTGTGTTTTGTGCTTCGTCCCATTGCTCTTTTGTGCCGATGTATTTTTCTTTGTCGCTTTCGTCCCACTGAGAAAAGCGGTAAGATACATCCTCATAAAGCCCCAGTGTTTTAAGCATATAAATTGCAATTTCAAGGCATCCACGGAACTCGTCCTCTAACTGCTCGGGCGTACAAATATCGTGCCCTTCCGAAATGGTAAACTGACGCACACGAATAAGCCCGTGCATTTCTCCGCTGGACTCGTTGCGGAAGAGTGTTGAAGTCTCGCTAAGACGCATTGGCAAATCTCGGTAAGAGCGGGCACGGTTTAAAAAGACTTGGTACTGGAACGGGCAAGTCATAGGACGCAGGGCGAAAACCTCTTTGTCTTTTCCTTCGTCGCCCAACACAAACATACCATCACGATAATGGTCCCAATGCCCACTGAGCTTGTATAAATCGCTTTTTGCCATAAGGGGGGTTTTGGTCATTTGCCAGCCACGGCGTTGTTCTTCGTCCTCTACAAAACGCTGCAACAATTGGACAACCCTTGCACCTTTCGGCAGCAAAACAGGCAGCCCCTGCCCTATTAACTCACTTGTGGTAAACAGCTCAAGCTCTCGCCCGAGTTTATTGTGGTCCCTCTTTTTGGCTTCTTCTACCATTGCAAGGTATTCTTCAAGCTGTGCCGCTTTTGGGTACGCTGTGCCATAAACACGGCAAAGCTGTGCATTTGCGGCATCGCCCCGCCAATATGCACCCGTGCAGTTTGTAAGCTCAAATGCCTTTAGCGGTGCAACACTCATAAGGTGCGGACCCGCACAAAGGTCGGCAAATTCGCCTTGCTTATAAAATGTAATATTCTCGCCCTTGGCGGCATGTTCGGCAGCAAGTTCTACCTTATAGCTCTCGCCCATCTCTTCAAGCAATTTTAAAGCCTCGGTTGGTGCAAGCTCAAAACGGCTGATTTCTATGCCAGATTTTACAATTGCCTTCATTTCGGCTTTTATTTTTTCCAAATCTTCAGGTGCAAATGGTTTTTCTACGTCAAAATCATAATAAAACCCATTGTCTACCGCCGGACCAATGGCAAGCTTTGCGTTGGGGTACAACCTTTTTACGGCTTGTGCCAAAACGTGAGAAGCCGTGTGCCAAAACGCTTTTTTACCCTCGGGTGCATCGAATGTTAAAAATTCAACTTCGCAGTCGGCATTTAGCGGCGTACGCAAATCGGCAATTGCACCGTCAATTTTGCACACACACACATTTTTATATAAACCGCCGCCCAAAGCTTTTGCAAGCTCATAGGCTGTTGTGTTCGGCTCGATTTCTCTAATCGCTCCGTTTTTTAACGTAATGTTTATCATTGTTTCTGTTAATCTCCCCAAATTTAAAAATCTATTTTTGCAAGCATTTTTTGCAAAGCTGTAACGTCAATAATGTCAACTTTGCCGTCGCAATTAAAATCGCCGCATTTAGTGTTAAAATCTTCTTCTTTAATAAGTTTGGCTAAAAATTTTTGTATTTCGGTTGCATCGCCTATCGTGGTACCTGCCATAGAGTCAACATCACCCGCTGCAGGGTTTAGTGTTATGCCGTTAGTATTTGCAAATTCTGCCGCCAAAGTGCCGCTGTCAGCAAAAATTTCGGTTTTTGGGCTGTTGTTTATTGCGGTGCTGTCCATTGATGTAAGCGAATCTTTATAAAACGCAAGGATTGATAAATTCGAGCAATTTGCAAATGCAAATTCGTCAACAAAAACCGACGGAGCCATATTAAATTTTACACTTTTAAGGTTTTGGCAGTTATAAAACGCATAGCTGCCCAGCAAATAAATTTTGCCCGAAAGCCTAACGGTTTGTATATTGCTGCCCTCAAAAGCCGAGGGTGCAATTTGCAAAACTTCATTCGGTGTAGAAATATTGGTGTTGTCGCCGATGTATTTAACCAAAATGCCGTTGCCCGCAATTACAAACCCGCTCTGCTCGCTTAGCCACGAGGTACCCTCAAAAGCAAACCGCCCAATGGTTGTTACTGTTGCAGGTAAGTTAATGTTTTCAAGACTAACACAACCGTAAAACGCTTTTTCGCCTATTTCTGCCACGGTTGCGGGAAGAGTTATCGTCTGAACAGTTCTGTTGCCTGCAAACGCACCGGGTGCAATTGAGTTAACCCCATCGGCAACGGTAACGGTTTGCTGTGTGCCGCTGTATTGCAGCAAAATTTTGTTTAGTGTTTTAAAATCGCCGGGCATACTGCTTAAAAACGGTGTGGACTTAAAGGCATCTGCCCCAACGCTTGTAACTTTTTGGGTATTGTAGATTGCGGTTAGTGCTGTGCAACCGCTAAACGCACCCTGCCCAATGTAATTGACCTCGCCGGCAAAGGTTACTGTATTAAGTGTGGTGTTATTTTCAAAAGCAAAGTCGCCGATGTAAAAAACTGCCGATGGTATGGTAACATTTTGGTCTGTGCCGTTGTATTTAGTAAGAACACCGTCGCTGATTGTAAAATTCGGGTCGTCCTGTGCATTAACACTCATAATAACCCCTGCACCAACCGACAGCACCATAAGCCCAACCAATACAATAGCCAAAACTCTTATAATAACGGTTTTTTTCACAAAATCACCTTCCTTGCGTTTTTGCATTTTTCTTATAAAGTTAACGAATAGTTATTGCAGTTGCTCAATTAGCTTGTCTATAGCGGCAAGAGTATCGGCATCTTCTTCGTCGTAATTTTCGATTTTAATTTCTTCTTCCGGTAGAGGCTCGGGTTGTGTTGGTTCTTCGGGTTTTTTCGCCTCTTCGGGAGTTTCTGCAGCAGTTTTTAGCGGCTGTTCTAAAGCAGGTTCTTTTTCGGCTGCTGCCTCGGCAGGGATTTCAAACTCGTCGGTCGCTCCGATCAGGTTTGAATTTATTGTATTTATGTCCGGCATATTTTCCGACGACGGCTCGTCGTCATAGGACAAAATGTCGGGTACTTCTCTGGGCGTTGCATCCGGCACTATAACAGGTATGCGTGATGTGTTTGTTTGTGAAAAAGGGAACTTAAAATCGCTTTCGTCTTCGTCTGCTTCTGCAGCTTCTTGCTCTTCTTGTGCTTCGTACAAATGTTTGTCCTCAAGCATTGTGCGGCAACGCTTTGTGTAGGTAACCAATTGTGCTATCGCATAGCCCGAAGCCAAAACAGAGAGGATGATTATCATATTATCTTCGGGGGTTGAAAAAATTGTGCCGTTTATGCAAATTTCGGTAATTTTTCTTACGGCTAACGAAATGCCCAAAGCCGACAGCGACAAACCGTATGCAAAACACGATTTTATCGCAGATTTTGATGTCATATTGTTTAGTACCATTGCCTGCCAATAAGCAAACACAGCAAAAAACATAAAGAAAAACAGGCTCGAAGTATCAACAGTGGCAACCGCAATGGTGTTAAGCCCTGCAAAAATTTTAAAGAGATTTACCACAGCCCAAATAGACGGCATAAGCAGCAGCATCGCAAAATTATATTGAAAAACTTTGCCGCTTAGATGCATAGCTCCGGCAACAGCAAAAGCCATTACCGAAAGCACCGAAAAAACCACATTTAAAAAAGCAAACCAGTCAATAACATCCTGCTGAAACAG
>JAISII010000104.1 GCA_031262125.1 Oscillospiraceae bacterium
AAGGCTATGACGAAGACGAAATTTGCAATGACTTTTACAGAGAGTCGGGGCTTGGTGCAAACCCGATAAACGAATGCAAAATTTCAATCCCTTCCGAGCCGGAGTTCCAAACAGGTTAACCTTAGTAGGAGCCTCCCGTGTTTGCTACGTGAGTGCATAGAAGTTGTTCGACTTCGAAGAGTGGCGGATTTTTATATTCGCAATTTGAGTGGTACCGCGAGTGCTTTTTTTAAAAAACACCCGTCTCAAAGCTGTATTTTTAGCTTTGGGGCGGTTTTTTGTTGCTTCAAAGCCGCTGCAAAAAATAATTTTGAAAGGCAGTAGTTTTAATGTTATCGTTAGACAAGGTTTTTGACGCCCAAACAGTGCTTAAAAACATAGTGCGAGAAACAAATGTTGTACGCTCCTATGGCATTGCAAACCAATGCGAGCTATACCTAAAGCCCGAAAACCTGCAAATTACAGGTTCGTTTAAGGTACGTGGTTCGGCTTATAAAATTGCGATGCTGTCGGAGGATGAAAAACAAAAGGGCGTAATTGCTTGCTCGGCGGGCAACCATGCACAGGGCGTGGCACTTGCGGCAGCAAAAAACGGCATAAAATCTTTAATTTGCCTGCCCGACAGTGCCCCGATTTCTAAAGTTGAGGCAACAAAAGGCTTTGGTGCAGAGGTGTGCCTTGTAGAGGGTTGCTATGACGATGCCTGCAAAAAAGCACTTGAACTTAAAGACAAAGAGGGCTATACCTTTGTGCACCCGTTCGACGACGAAAATGTGATTGCCGGGCAAGGCACAATAGCGTTGGAAATTCTAAACGACCTTGATAACATTGATGCAATTGTTGTCCCTGTAGGCGGCGGCGGGTTAATCTCCGGCGTGGCATACACGGCAAAGCACATTCGCCCCGGGGTTAAGGTTTATGGTGTACAGGTTGCAGGTGCACCGGGTATGTATAATTCGATTAAAAGCGGCAAGATAGAAGCTTTAGATTCGGTGCAAACCATTGCCGACGGCATTGCCGTAAAGCAACCGGGCGAAAACACATTTGAGCTGGTTAAAAAATATGTTGACGAAATTGTTTTGGTCAGCGACGACGAGGTTGCCAGTGCGGTGCTTGCCCTTATTGAAAAACAAAAAATGATAGCCGAGGGTGCGGGTGCGGCGGCTGTGGCTGCGGTTATGTTTAACAAACTGCCTATTGAGGGCAAAAAAGTTGTTTGTGTTGTGTCCGGCGGGAACATTGACGTAACCAGCCTTTCTCGTGTAATCGAGCGGGGGCTGTTAACCTCGGGGCGGTCGTCCAGCTTGCTTATAGAGCTGATTGACAAACCCGGGCAGCTTATGGTAATCTCTCACATTATTGCACAATGCGGCGGCAACGTAACCGGTGTGCATTACGAAAAAGGCAACACCGAAAGCGTAAACGGCTGCTTTTTGAGGATACAGATGGAAACAAGAGATTATGACCACGTTAACCTAATTATGCAGTCGTTGCGTAAAGAGGGTTTTAAAATTGTTTAAACTCTAACTTATAAATATAAATAAAATTTCAAAAATTTCAGGAGTTCCGAAAATGTCAGACAAAATTAACACTGCCAATGCCCCTGCTGCAATAGGACCTTATTCACAAGCCGTTGTAGTCGGCAATTTGGTTTTTACCTCGGGGCAAATTGCCCTAACCCCCGAAAGCGGGCTGCTTGAGGGCAGCAGCATTGCCGAGCAAACCCACCGTATTTGCAAAAACTTGGCGGCTGTGCTAACCGCTGCCGGAACAAGCCTTGACACTGTGGTTAAAACCACCTGCTATTTGGCAAATATGGATGATTTTGCCGAATTTAACACGGTTTATGCACAATATTTTAAAAACAAACCCGCCCGCTCGTGCGTTGCGGTTAAAACCTTGCCGAAAAATGCTTTGGCAGAGGTTGAAGTTATTGCAGAAAAGGAGTAAAATAAGATGATGGATGCAACCAAATACCAAACAGGTTACTTTGCCGTGCCGCAAGAGTATAACAATTGGGTAAAAAAAGACCATATTACCACGCCGCCTATTTGGTGCAGTGTGGATATGCGAGACGGCAACCAAAGCTTGGTTATTCCAATGAGCTTGGAAGAAAAACTGGAGTTTTTTAAGGTTTTGCTTAAAGTCGGGTTTAAAGAGATTGAGGTCGGGTTCCCCGCCGCAAGCGAAACCGAGTATGAATTTTTGCAAACGCTTATAAAACAAAATATGATACCAAACGATGTTACCGTGCAGGTGCTAACCCAGTGCAGGGAGCATATAATCCGCCGAACCTTTGATGCCTGCAAGGGTGCACCGAACGCTATTATTCATTTTTATAATTCGGTCAGTTTAGCACAGCGTGAGCAGGTTTTTAAAAAAAGCAAAGACGAAATTATGCAAATTGCCGTTGACGGAGCAAAGCTGGTTAAAAAGCTTGCAAAAGAGTACGAGGGTAACTTTAGGTTTGAGTACTCGCCCGAATCATTCACCGGCAGCGAGCCCGACTATGCTCTGGACGTTTGCAATGCAGTGCTGGATGTTTTGGAACCGTCGGAGAATAATAATGTGATAATTAACCTGCCTGTAACAGTCGAGATGAGTCTCCCCCACGTTTATGCTTCGCAGGTAGAATATATAAGCAACAACTTAAAATACCGTGAGTTTGTAACACTGTCGCTGCACCCGCATAACGACCGAGGCACGGGCGTTGCTGACACCGAGCTGGCACTGCTTGCAGGTGCACAGCGTGTTGAGGGTACTTTGTTCGGCAACGGCGAACGCACGGGTAATGTAGACATTGTAACCTTGGCACTTAATATGTATTCGCACGGGGTTGACCCAAAGCTTGATTTTTCGGATATGAACTATCTTGTAGAAAAATACGAAGAATGCACACGTATGCACGTTTATGAACGCACGCCGTATGCAGGGGCGTTGGTGTTTGCGGCGTTTTCGGGCAGCCACCAAGATGCTATTGCCAAAGGTATGAAGTACCGCAAAAAGAACAACATTCACCGCTGGGATGTACCTTATATACCCATAGACCCGCAAGACATTGGGCGTACTTACGATTCGGACGTTATTCGTGTTAATTC
>JAISII010000142.1 GCA_031262125.1 Oscillospiraceae bacterium
GCCCCTGCCAACCAGCAACAGTGCCGAGTTCGGCTTGCTTTTTGCAATTTGGGCGAATATATCAATAATGAATTTGTGGTTTTTTTGCGGTATATAGTTGCCCACGTGCCCGATTATTAGGGCATTTTGCAGGTTAAGCTGTGCACGTGCTTTGTTGCGTACAGCAGTGTTATAAGCAAAGGAGGGCAAGTTTATGCCGTTTTTAACCACAACTACCTTGCCCGACTTTACAGCCTTTTTGCCGTAAAGCCACACGCCTGCTTCAGCCGAGCAAGCAGCCCAAACCGCCGATGCACGCTTGACAAACGGGCGAAAAATATAGTGTGCAAGGTCAGCCGCTTTTCCCCCTACAGCCTTTGTGTTGTGCGAGTGGCAAACTATTTTAACCCCTGCCAATGCACAAACCAAAAAAGCCAAAGGGTTGGCACAAGAGTTTTTATGTATATGTACAATATTGTATTTTTGTTTTTTTAAAAGCTTAAACAGTGCGGTGCAATATGGCAGCACTGTTTTTTGCGGCGGCAGCTTGTGTACCACTGCTCCGGCGTTTTCAAAATACTCGGCAAGTGCGGCATTTGGGTATGTGCTTACAAATTCAAACGCAAAGCTGGTTTTGTCGATATTATCGAACAGATTTTTTTGAAACGATGCTATGCCGCCAATGCTTTTTGTCATACTCAAATGCAAAACTTTAATTTTAGGCATCAGCACTCACCGCCTTTTGTGTTGCGATGTTAAGTGCTGCTTTCACAAAACCGTCGGTATCGGCAACCATTTCGGCAATTGCACTGTCGGCAGCGGTAAAATCGGCTTTAAGGCGGTGCAAAAGCGGGAACTCGTCAAAATCGGTAATCAAACGGTTTTGAAGTGAGGTTTTGTTTAAAAAAGATTCTATGCGGGAGTTTGTGCTTGCAGTTGTGTTTGCAAACCGCTTAAATGCAAAAAAATTGCTGTGGAACAAAGCAGAAAACATTGTTGCATGCAAAGAATCGGTGCAGACAAATTTTGCGTTTTTAATAAGCCCCAGAAATTCTTCCGGCGTTGCATCAAAAACCGGCAAATCTATATCTTCGTCCGTCGGCAAATAAGAATCTATATGAGGTATGCCAACAACAGGCAGCCCTGTTGCATTGCTTAAGCTTTTTGCAAATTCTCTAAACTTTTTATTGCTGCCCAAAAAATATGTAAAAATATATTCTTCCTCAGGGCATTGCTTTGCAGAAGCAATTTTGCTCCATTGTTCTGCCGGGAGCAGCAGTGCAGGATCGCAAACCACCTTTGCTTTTTGCTCAGTAAGGTCAAAAATCAAATCTTGCCCCGATTTTTCTCGAACAGATAGGGCATCAAAACGAGGCAAAAAGGCTTTTGCACGCTTTTGCGAGTATTTGTCTAAGGTTGCTACCCCAAAGCTTGTGCCTAACGAGATTTTTCTGATTTCATCGGGTACCCATTCTAACGTGTAATAGCCGGGGAAGATGTTATCGGGTCGCCACAGCTGGTCTCCGCCCAACACCACCGAATTATAAGCTGTAATTTGCTGCTTCAGCTCGTCAAAATTGCTTGCCGGGGCAGGGCTAAAATTAAAATGTCGCCTAAATTCGGCAAAGCCCTTTGCACGGCTTGCAAGCTTTTTGCCTGTGTTTTTAAAATTCAGCTTGCGGGCAAAAGCTAACTTTGCAAGCGGCAGTTTGGATTTTAAAAGCGAACAATTTGTAATGTTTTTTAAAAAGTAGTTTATTTTTGCTTTTTTAAGAATTGGTTTTATGCCCTCGACCGAAATAGTAGAGCAATCCACACCAATATTACGCAAATACTCTTGCGTTGCATAGGCTTGCAAAACACTGCCGTAATTATTTATAAAATAGCAAGAAATAATGGCTGTTTTCATTTGCGTATCATCCCTTTTTCGGTTAATGCTTTATATATATCTTCGGTTTGGCGGGCAACACGGGCAACGTCGAATTGTTCGGCATCGGTTAGGTTGTTCGCCCTAATTTCCTCTTTATTTTCTAAATTATAAATGTCAATTATTGCATTTGCGGCTTTTTGCGGCGTAATGTCTTCAATAAGTATGCCGTTGCGTTGGTGGGTTATAATCTCGGGTATGGCATCGGTTTTGTGTGCAACAATCGGTTTGCAGTGTGCCATATATTCGGCTAAAACTAAGCCGAAGCCTTCCCACTGCGAGAATAAAACGGCAATATCAAACAGCTCTATATATTCGTGGGTGTTGTCTACCCAGCCTGTAATAATTGTGCTGCCGTCCACGTTGCAGTCTTTAAGCGTTTGGGCAAATTCTTCTTTCAACTCTCCGTCGCCAACCCATAAAAAAAACGTATTTGGTATTGCCTGCTTAACAAGCCGGGCTGCTTTTGCAAATAAAAGCGGGTCTTTTTGTGCTGAAATTCTGGCAACACAGCCCACTACAAGGGCATCCGGCGGTATGTTAAGCTCTTGCCTTGTAAGAGTGGTTGGCTTTTTGCTTTGTGTTAAGTCTATGCCGTTTAAAATGGCTTGCAACTTGTTTGCGTTGCCAACCTTGTTTTTTAGAGCCAACGCTTTTTCAAACTCCGAGATTGTAATTATTTTATCAGTCATTTTTGCCAAAAGACGTTCGGTGAAAATATAAATGCTTTTTTTAAGCTTAGAGGTATTCATCCCAAACGACCAGCCGTGGGCGTTGTATATTATTTTGCATTTTTTGCCCAATGCCGCAACACGCCCCAAAGCACCTGCTTTGCTGGAGTGGCAATATAGAATATCGGGGTTCTCTTTTTTAATTATTCTTCTTATTTTTAAAACTGTTGCAAGGTCTGCAAAAAGCGAGATTTCCCGCTTGCTGTCAATTTCGTAAATTGTGCCGTTAAAATTGGTTAGAGCGTTTTTGTTAAAAATCTGCGGGCAAATGAGTGCAGATTGATATTGCTGTGATGTATGATTAAGCAGCATACGCACATACACCTCTACGCCGCCGCCCTTTGCAAGCTCAATATGGAGGATTTTGTTGTTTAACGGCTTGTTAGCTAACACTCATAGTTCCTCCTTTTTTATGCACTTTAAAATGCACCTTTGCCGCTAAACACACGTGCAACTGTTGCAAAAATTATTTTAATATCAAACCACAGCGAACGGTTTGTAACATAGTGCAGCTCCATTTGCTGGCGTTTGCCATTGCTGTAGCCAACGTTGTTGCGAGCATATGCCTGCCAATAGCCGGTCATACCCGGCTTTGCACTAAGCAGATAATCCCGATAATCGCCGTAAAGCTGTGTTTCTTCATCAAGCACGGGACGGGGTCCGACTATGCTCATATCGCTTTTTAAAATATTAAAAAGCTGCGGCAGCTCATCCATCGAAGTTTTTCTCAATAGCTTGCCGACTTTTGTAAGCCGGGGGTCGTTTTTAAGCTTAAATTCTTTAGAATACTCTTCCAGCTCTTCTTTTGTTAAAACTTCTTGCAGCTGTTTGTTACCTTTTTCCATAGTTCTGAATTTATACATGTTAAAAGGGCGACCGTTTTTGCCGATGCGTTCTGACTTATAAATTGCCTTGCCGCCGTCCTCTGCTTTAATAAACAGCACTACAATAAGCATTGGCACGGCTAAAACAACCAAAGCCAAAACACTCAAAACAATATCAAAAAACCTTTTTATAAAGTTATATATATATCTGTAACCGCTGTTTTTAATTACGGTATATTCAGGCAGGGGAATGTTAGAAGTTGATTGCTCCAAAACAACCGATTTATTTATGGGTTGCTTTAAAATCATCAATCAGCTCCTCCTCTCATAACGGTTTCGGTTTTTTTTATTATTTTCACCGGTCGCACTGTTTTCGTTAAACTCGGCGGGGTTATAATCGTTGTTATAATTGTACCTGTAGGCATGATATTTACTGTAAGCACCATATTGCCCGTATTCTTCAACCTTTGGGTCGGTGTTGATGAGTATTACACCTAAAATATTGGCATCAACCTGCTCAAGCGAGGTTACTGCCTGTTTAAGGCTTACGGTGTTTGAATATTCGGCACGTACGCCAATCAGATAGCCGTTAACCTTGTCGGCTAAAATTAAAGAATCGGTAACAATATTAATGGGCGGCGTGTCTATAATAATATAATCGTAATCGTTTTCTTTTTCTTCTAAAAGCAAATCCATTCTTGCGGTTGCCAACAATTCTGCCGCCGAAGAGCTTGATTTGCCGGAAACAATAACATCCGCTCCAATAGCGTCATTTTGCAAAACTTCTGCCACCGGGCAAATGCCCGCCAAATATTCCGAAAGCCCCGCTTGTTCATCCAGCCCCAAATAGCGAGAAACCTTTGGGTTACGCATATCGGCATCTATTAACAAAACACGTTTGCCTGCTTGTGCCAAAAGCTTTGTAATATTTATGCTGGCAACTGTTTTGCCCTCTGCCGCCAAAGCACTGGTTAAAACTATTTTATGGCAATTGCCCTCGATTGGTAAATAAAAAACATTGGTGCGTGCTTTTTTATAAGCCTCGGTTATGGCAAACGGAGTCTTTTCGTTAATCACCAAGTTCCTGCCGAAAATATCAAAATTATCTTTCTTTTTACCAAACAGGCGGTGCTTCTTCTTTTCTTGCTCTTCTTTTTCCGACATTGGAATATTGCCGATGATTGGAATGTTAAAGCAAGCCATAATTTCGTTCTTGCCGTGAATTGTAGAATCCATATATGCTGCAATGATAATGTAGCATATTGCAAAAACAAGCCCCAGTGCAATGCCTAT